>NZ_CAUSFQ010000008.1:0-28709 GCF_963530955.1 Lancefieldella parvula
TGCCATTGCGTTTGTGGGGGCCATCGGTGTGGCGTCGTACGTTCAGGCTGTATTCTTGAACGGTGGTATGCCACTTGCTGATGGTCATGAGGTTATTTGGTCCAACTTCACAACTCAAATGATTGTCTCCGGCCTCATTTGGCTGGCAATCATTGCAGCTGCAGTGACCTTCTCGCTCCTAAAAGCACGTCAGCTCCGAACGGGCCTTTTGGTAACCGCAACCGCTCTTATCATTGTCCAGACAGTGGGCGTTGCAAGTCTGTGGGGACCAGCAATTGCAGCGTCGATAGATGCTCATGCCGAACACCAGCAGGTTATCGCAACGCGCGAGGGCCTCTACAGCGTTTCCTCCAAGAAGAACGTCGTGGTGTTTGTCCTGGACACTACCGATACTGCCTTTGTCCAGAAGCTTTACGATGAGTATCCAGAGACATTTGCGCCTCTTACCGGCTTTACCTGGTACAGAAATTCCGTAGGTTCCATGATTCCAACGCGCTACGGTGTTCCATCGCTGCTCTTTGGCTCTCGTCCTCAGCCTGGCGAGAATTTCAACGATTTTGTCTACAACTGGGCACAAAGTGATCAGTACCTCAAGGATATTCAGAATGCTGGATATCAAGCAGGTTTGTATACGGATCAGTTGAACTACTCTCACTACAGAGACACTGCGCAGAAGTATTCCATCAACTACCATGAGCCTCGTGGTCGTGGTATAGATAACCAGCTAGACGTGCTAGGTGCGCTGCGCATTCTCTACAAGACGGCATTCTGTAGGGACATGCCTTGGGTATTTAAACCTCGATTCTGGTATTACACCGAGGATCTCAATATGCGTATGCGCAGACCAGTCAATATGGACGAGGTTGATCTTTCTTCTCAGCCTTTCACCGAGGATGACCTCAAGTATTACCAGGAACTTCAACACTACGGCCTCTCGATTGACGACAGCGCTGGCCAGAAGGGCTCGTTCCGCTTTATCCACCTTTTTGGTTCACACCCACCTTATACGCTTGATCGTAACGTTGAGCCTACCAGCGATCCAAGCAAGCAAAACGTTGAAGAGCAGACTATTGGCGCGTATAGGATTGTTGCGCAGTATATTGCTGAGCTTAAACGTCTTGGTGTGTATGAAAACACGTCTTTTATTATTACCGCAGATCACGGTGACTGGTATTTGACTGATTCCGACATCCAACAGCCTTCCGCTCCAGTCATTATGTATAAACCAGCTGGTCAGACCCCTGAAGAGGCCGCGCAGCCTATGCAGATTTCTGACGCGCCTGTCTGGCACTACGACATCTTGGCGCAGACGCTGAAGGACATGGGCGTTGACCAGCAGACGCTTTCTAACTACACCACGCCGCTTGATGAGTCTTATGAGGGTGAGGTACGTCCTCGTTACTACATTGAGACCATTTCAAACGGCAAGCACGACATCTTTGTCAGGGAGTTTGTCATTAACGGCGACGCCAATGACATGAAGAACTGGAGTCTCACGGGCAACGAATGGCCTGTTGAACCATGGCATGACTAAGCTGGGTGCTTTGACGCGCCTGGCGAGAAACCTGGCGTGCCCACTGCCGTATTTCTTTAACTCCGATGGATCAATGGCTACCGGTTGGCTGGAGCGGGGAGGCTCTTGGTATTACTTAAGCTCAAGCGGAATAATGCAAACAGGATGGCTCAATAGTTCCGGTCATACCTTCTACCTTAACCAAGATGGTTCAATGCGTACTGGCTGGCTCTCTTACGGAGGCAGCAGCTACTATCTACGCTATGACAATAATCAGCCTGTTTCAGGAGGTCCTACCGGCTCTATGATTTACGCGCAAAAAGCTCGCATTGGTGGTGTTACCTACGAATTTAATGCAAGGGGTGAAGCGCATAAAGCACTACCAGGAAACATTGTTCCTAAAGCATATAAGCCACTAGTTGAGGCTGCGTGATGACTATGAACAAGAAACATAAATGGCTGCCTCTAAAGATTATCTCTATAGTTCTGTTTCTTATGGCCACTGTCTTCCTCTTGTGGAATGCATTTGCTACGCCCTACCCATGGGCAATTGACTCACTTCAGCAAAAAGCGGTAGAGCGGGCCACACAAGAAGCTATCAATACCGCCAGGCAAGAAGGAGACGGCGGAAAGCCTTACCTCAAAGACATCGACTATATGAAGCTCACGCTTGGCAGTTGCTATATAGGAGTAAAACCAGAAACCCGGAACAACCTTATTTGGGAGATTCGATATAGAGATAAACCTGTGGGATATGTCATGCAAGAGCTCGGAACTTTAAGGTTCTCCGCTCTTGCCGGCAATTACGAGTCCTTCAAACTCGTGGATTTGGAGGAAATTTCTCTTGACGACTACAAGGAAGTAAGAGACGGCTCTGTAGAACTTGGACCTTTTGAATGGAAACTTCCCTTCGGTTGGGTAACGGTTGATGGACACAAAGCGTACCGACAAATCAACGGCTACTTTTTTTCACATGGGCTAGCAATAGTTGATGACTACTATTATGAGTTCGATGAGAATGGATATCTCATAAAAGCGATAGGTCCGGCACTGGATTCAGAAACCGAAAATTAAGTGATCCCGCAACAGTTCTATATGTTGTTTACGATCATTCCGGAAATGTAACTGAACTCGCCGAAAAAAGAAGGAGGCCATCAATACTGCCCGTCAGGAAGGAGATGCGGGAAAGCCATACCTGAAAGACATCGACTATACAGAACTTACCCTTGGTGGTTGTTATGTAGGGACGAATTTTAATACATAAATTCCGTATGGAAAAATAATGCCAATTGCCAGTCAAGCTTGCGTGTTTGATGACAGCGGATATCTTGTAAGAGAAGGGCCGTTGGAGGATTCTCCATCAGTTTCGGATACGTAACGTAGGATCCGGATACCTGCGGGTATCTGTGTGGGTTGCGTCAATTGAGTTACATAAACGCAATAGTATGCGGACTCATATAAAGCGAGCAAGAAGAAATCTGTAGTGCAGGAAGCTCAGGTAAACCTGCAAGGTTGCATCCTGACCCCACATACGCAACAAGAATCAATACAAGGCCAATTGCGATAAAAATACCACCGAACAGCGAGAGCAGTCTTTTCGAATGTCCTTCTGACCATGACGTTGTATTTGTTCGCTCCGTGGAGGCTGTGGTCTTCTCGGCAGGAACTTGTGCAAAGAAATGAGCAATCCACTTTGCATAGTCTCGTGCGCTTTGCACGAGAGAATGCATTATGCGAGCTACTATCGGTATTACCAGTATGGAAACACCTCCTATGAGCAGAAACACACCGGCAGAAAGCGCGCCGGAAAGGAACATGTCGTGCAGAAATCCCACTACAAGTGCCGGGATGCTCATTACTCCGCAGAAAAGACCACAGGCAACTGCAAAGCATAATGAAATAACAAGTGCCCAAATTACAAAATAAATGCTCAATGCCGTAAGTGCGAGGGCAAACGTAAGGGGTATCCAGACAATAGCGCCTATGACGAGAAGTACGATAGTTATGGACATAAGTACCGAATCAGAGCGGATACGCTGAGTTGCGCGTAGAAACGCAGGCATACTCTCCAGTGCTGATTGAACCGCATCATCAATGCTTCCCATGGCTGCTACGGCTTTTTCCTCGGACATACCGTCTTCCATACGGTCGTGTATTGCCTCGTCGTAATAGGCAAGAGCATCATCAATGCTGTTTTTGGGAACATGCTTTTTCTTAAGGTTTGCGCGAAGTTCGGCAAGAAACTCATCCTTTTTCATGACGATGCTCCTTCTTTAATGTAGGAGAGTATGTCTGTAATGGAGGGCTCATCAGCGATAAATCGTGAGAGGTCTAAGTGTCACGCGTCAGTAATCAAATAATATTTGCGGAGACGACCGTTGTGCTCACGTGTGTATTCGGAAAGGAAATGTTGCTTAGCAAGACGTTTCAAAATGGGATAGAGCGTTGACTCGGAGAGCTCAAGCGATGCAGGGGCATCCCGGATGATTTGATACCCGTAGGAATCTTTGCGGGCTATGGCTGCGAGGACGCAGATATCAAGAAATCCACGCTTCAGCTGTGCATCCACAATACGTCTCCTTCAATATACTATGTGATACATAGTATATATTACTCAGGCATACTATGCAATACACAGTATGAAAAAATACAGTATGAACTTGCCATCTTTGTAGGTGTTGTAATATTTCTATAGTGCTATGTGTGTGAAAATAGTATGTATGAAAGACGGTCCGGTGGCGGACAAAGGAGACATGAGTTGAACTTCCGTGAAGACGATGCCGATACACAGAACAACACCGACGTGCAAAAAAGCAATGGACTCGCTTGATCACGATTTGCTGACAGGCGAGACGCTGGACGTTGGAGATAAAGTTACGCGTCGGCTCTCACAGGAGCAAGCCACCCTGCCTCATCCCGCTGTAAAATCGTCAGGCCCCATACAGAGCAAGCAAGAAATCGCAGCAGAAGCGGTTAAGAAAATGAACTGCGTCCCAAAACTTGGACGAATTTAATAAAGAGCTAGGCCTCCAAGGACTGATTCTAAACTGCCTCCCATTTCTTATGTCCAAGAAATGGGAGGTAGTTCATATGCGGGTGGCTTTTTTGGTGACTAGTTATAGGAGCGGCTCTGTGAAGAGAGCTTGCCTGCGACCTGGGATTACTGTGGCAAAATCCAGCTAGGAAGGCCGTCAGAGAAGATACGTGCAAGTGGATACGCTTCTTCAATGGTTAGCGCTGCAACAACGCGATAAGGACCTTCTGCTGAGACGTCAAATACCAGCGCAAGGGGTTTCTCGCCATCGGTGGTGGGAAGTGCAAGGTAGACGCAGTGCTTGGACGGATTGTAGAGCTCAACAGCCATACGCCATCCGCGCTTTGCTGCTCGCAGGGCGTTTTGCACCAGAGGTGAGTTGTCATTAAATCCGCACTCGGGATCAAAGAGCAGAGGCGCGGCACCTGGAACGGGAAGCGAGAAGTCAGCGTCAGTGTGCATGAGCTGCTGCTCGTTCTTTCTGTAGACGTACGCTGCGGAAAGGCAAGCTTGCGCTGCCTGCAACGAGGGCGCGTCGCTCAGATAGGTGGTGCTAAGCGCATTCCAATCGGAGACAGGAGCCTCGTTCATGACCACGTCAACAGGGTTTATGGGCAGCTGCTTTTCTGCGGCGGGCAGTTTCTCCCATGAAGCGATACCAGACTTAGGCAGACCGCGAAGCACGTCAACTGCCTGATTCTGCAGCTCATCTGCAGAAACGCTGAGCTTCAAGAGCGTCCAGGGACGCAGAGCACCGCGCTTAGACTTACGAATGGTAGCGGTAATAACCTCGTCTGTCTGCGGTTTCTTGTAACGCGTGTTGAATGTGAACGTGCCGCCCTTGGAAATGAGCGAGCGAGAAGACTCGGCAAGTTTGAAGTCTTCTTCCAGCTGTTTGAGGACATTGGCATCAACGGGAGCCATCTGATACAAAATGCCGAGAAGCTCGTTGTTGACGTGGAGTTCTTCTTCAAAATCGGCAGGGTATGTTGGGGCAGGGGCAGGAGCTTCATTCTGATTGATTGCCGGCGCAGAAACTGGAGACTCAGAAGTTGTAGCGGCCGAGGCAGAACTTGTTGTGTTTAGCGCTTGCTGCAACACAGAAGGAGCTGCTTCAAGCGTTTTCTCTTCATCGGAACCGTCATAGGGATTGTAGGTAACGGTAAGCGAGATAGTTGGCTCGGGAACTATAGGTTCAGAAGTTACAGGCTCAGGCATTTCTTGCTCTGGAGCTGGTGATTCGGTTTCAGTGGCCTCTGGAGCTAGCGTTTCGGCTTCAGCAGGTTCTGCGGCTGCCTCATTGGCAGTCTCTTGCTTGGGCTCTTCTGCAGCTGTTTCTGCAGATGGCACGTCTGCGACAGTTGTCTCCGCAACAGACAGCTCCTCGGACTCCTCCGCGACGGCTGACTCCTCTGACTCCTCCGTGACCGGTAGCTCTTCTGGTTCCGGTTCTACCTCAGGTTCCGCTTCAACTACCAGGTGTTTTGGCTTGAGTGCGCGAATGGACTTTGCCCCACGGCGGCGTTTCCAGGGTTTGCCGTTGTTTTGCGCCTCGACGTTTTTCTCGCCAGCTACAAGGGCAGCCTCAAAGGTGTCAAAAGTTAAAAGCGTTGCGTAGACGTAACCCTTTTTGAAGGCCGTGATCTTAATGAAGTCAGGACAAGCCTCCATGAGCGAGCGGATGTCGTCAAAGCCAAAATCTTGTGACGCAAGACCGTCCTCTAGAAGGACATCCTCAACGGTAGAGAGGGGAGTCTGCTTAGAGACGCCAATGGTTGCTTTGAGTAGTTTATACAGGTAGAGAGCGTGTTCTTGTTTTATAACAGCCATGATGCTCCTGAGATAGTAGTTAGTGGACTACATACTACTCGATTTTGAACAGACAAAGATACTGATTACGCACAGAAAGTCGCAATACGTAGCGAAAAAGCGAGAACTGGACTGATAGAATAAAGCTAGATTGAAGGGAGCTTACATGATTGGTCGTTTTATTAAGAGAGCTGCAGTTAGAGCTGCAGGTTTAGCAATTACTCAGTATGCCGCAAAGGCAGCACTTCAATCCGAGGCTGGAAGAAAGCTGCTTGCTACAACGGCTTCTAAGGCTGCTAACTTAGCAGGTAATATCGCAAAAGAGCAGCTTACAGCTGGGTTTAATGCTCATATTAGGCCAGCACTGCCAAACGGCGATGCTATTCAGTCATCAGTCGCTCGTGCTCAGTCTGCGCTTCGTTCGGCTCAGACTTCAGTTTTGGCTGCTCAGGCCCAGCTTCAGTCTAATCTAGAGAATCGTTTTTCTCGCCCAAAGAACAAGCTTTCAAAGCAACTTGCAAGCACTGCAGAGTCGCTTGAAGAGATGGGGGAGACCCTGGCCGAGCACCAGGATGCTGCCGCAGATATCGCAGTTGCAGATGTTGTTGAGAAAATTGCTGCTCAAGATGGACAGGATTCTGACGCTTTGTTAGCCTCTACCAAAAAACGCAAGACGCTCAGAAACGTTGCAATTGCTGGTGGCGTTGTGGCTGGTGCTGCTCTTGGTTTGGCTGCATACGGCGCTTATTCCATTGCTCCTCGCAAGCAAAAAGATCGCCTACTTCTGGAGCGCTGGCACGAGATTGCTCGTCATCGCTATGCTCACCGTGGTCTCTACAACAACGAGGCAGGCATTCCAGAGAACTCTCTGCTTGCTTTCCGTGCAGCTGTCGAGAAGGGCTTTGGCTCCGAGGTTGATGTTCACCTGACCGCAGACAATAAGCTGGTTGTTGTTCACGATTCAGCACTTGATCGCCTCTGTGGTGTACAGAAGATTGTTGAGGAGTCCACGCTGGAGGAGCTTCGTGGTCTTAGACTTCTTGCTACCGACGAGCAGATTCCAACGTTTGAGGAAGTCCTTGAGGTCTATGCATGGAGTGGTTCCGGTGAGCTACCTGCACCTTTGATTATTGAGGCTAAGACGCGCAACAATAACGCTGAGCAGCTGACAGAAAAGATTATGCAGGCTCTTGATCTTCGTCCCGTTCGTGCATGCATCGAGAGCTTTGACCCTCGCGTTTTGCAGTGGCTGCGTCAGAACCGTCCTGAGATGCTTCGCGGCCAGCTCTCAGAGAATTTCCTGGTTGACCGTCAGACTAAGCACATGAACATTGCTACACGAGCTGGCGCTACAGCTCTCTTTGGTAATTCTGTTGGTCGTCCAGACTTCATTTCATACAAGTTTGAAGATCGCAAGAACCCCTTTGTTAAGCTGGCTTGCAATACCATGGGCGCACACCTGATTACCTGGACCGTTAGGAGCGAGGAGGACATGATTGCCTCCGAGCTTGAAGGTGCACCTATCATCTTTGAGGGATTTATTCCAACTCCCGCGTCGCTGATCAACTAGCTTTCCAATCGGTGAGAAGAACGTTTGGCGAGAAGAACGTTTGGCTTAAACTACGGCCAAATTTATAGGTTTATCTGGGACTCCACGGGTTTCTCGCCCGCGGAGTTTCTTGTGAAAAGTTCCTTAAGATTGTTGTATGAATATATGTACATATATCAATTTAAGGAGTAGACTAGGCATAACAACAACCCAAGGAGGAGCTATGAGCTCAAAGACAAAGGTGAAAATTGCTCGCATTGTCTGTTCTGCTGTTTTGCTAGGTATTGCTTACGCGGTTGAACACGCATTTGACCTGCAGCTCTGGCAGGCACTGCTGCTTTACTTGTTGCCTTACGCTGTTGCGGGATACGATGTTGTTCTAGAAGCATGGGAGAGCATCACTGAGGGTGAGTGCTTTAACGAAGACTTGCTCATGACCATTGCTACTGTTGGTGCCTTGCTCATTGGCTTTGTGCCTAACGGTTCTCCTATGTTTGATGAGGCCGTCTTTGTCATGCTGTTCTTCCAGGTAGGAGAAGTGTTTGAACACCTTGCTTCCGATAACAGCAAGAAATCTATTGCCAAGCTTATGGATATCCGTCCTGACAGCGCAACGGTTGAACGTGACGGACAGCTGCTTACTATCTCTCCAGAAGAAGTTGGGCTAGGAGAGATTATTGTGGTCAAACCCGGCGACCGTGTCCCTGTTGACGCAGAGATCGTCGAGGGTTCTACCAGTCTTGATACCGTTGCTCTTACTGGTGAGAGCGTGCCTCGTGACGCAACGGTGGGAGACAATATTATCTCAGGCTGTGTAAACCTTTCTGGTGTGGTACGCGCCCGCGTTACTCACCTCTTTGAAGACTCTACTGCTTCCCGCATCATTAAGCTGGTAGAGAGCTCAAACCAAAACAAGTCCAAGAGCGAGAGGTTTATTCGTCGTTTTTCTCGCGTGTATACTCCAGCAGTTGTTTACAGTGCCATTGCGCTGGCGTTTTTGCCACCACTGCTTTCGGGGGACTTTGTAGCTAACGCTTCTACCTGGGCTGTAAGGGCGCTTACCTTCCTTATTGCATCTTGTCCGTGTGCGCTGGTAGTTTCCGTGCCACTGGCCTTCTTTGGCGGTATTGGTGCTGCTTCGAAGGAGGGCATCCTAATCAAGGGCTCTGCGTACATTGATATGCTTTCTACCCTTGATACCGTTGCCTTTGACAAGACCGGTACGCTGACTGAGGGTGTTTTTGAGGTTCTGGCTGTTCATCCTCAGGCCATTGGCGAGAAGGACCTTCTGCACCTAGCTTCTCACGTTGAGATGCACTCCACGCACCCCATTGCTGCAGCTCTTCGTGCTGCTTATCCAAGCGAGGACGATGACTGTGTTATCACGGACATCAAAGAAATTGCTGGTCAGGGCATTTGCGCTAACGTGAATGGTAAGAGCGTTGCTGTTGGCAACAGCGCACTTATGGAGAGCGTAGGAGCTTCTTGGAAAGCGTGCGAGAACCACGGAACCATCATTCACGTGGCTGTTGATGGGACCTACATGGGCCACATTGTTATTTCTGACCGCGAACGAGCTGATGCTCCAGCAGCAATCGCTTCCCTCAAAAACGTTGGCGTTTCTAAGGTTGTTATGCTCACGGGCGATAAACGCGACGTTGCAGAAGAGATTGCAGCTAAGATGGGTATCACCGAGGTTCGCTCTGAGCTGCTTCCACAGGATAAGGTAGCTGCGGTCGAAGGCCTTCTCGCCCAAAAGACAGCTGGTAAGTCCCTTGCTTTTGTCGGTGACGGCATCAATGATGCACCCGTTCTTGCACGCGCTGATGTAGGCGTTGCTATGGGCGTTTTGGGGTCTGATGCTGCTATTGAGGCCGCCGACGTAGTTCTTATGGACGACAAGCTTTCTAAGCTCTCAAAGGCCGTAAAGATTGCTCGTCATACCTTGGGTATTGCAAAGCAAAATATTGTGTTTGCTATTGGAGTTAAGGTTGCTGTTTTGATTCTTGCAGCCTTTGGTTTGGCTCCCATGTGGCTAGCGGTCTTTGGAGACATAGGCGTTATGGTGCTTGCGGTTCTTAATTCCACTAGAGCTTTGAATATAAAGTCGATCAAGTAAAAGAGTCAGGGCTGCTGGCCTAAAAAAGAGCGCTCGCAAAGGAGCGCTCCTACAAAGGTTGTTTTCACAAACGGCTGTTTCTACACATAGCCAATTACAAATTACTGAGCCTTCTTACGAAGTCTACGAGCACGGTTTGCAAGATTGCGGACCGTGCTTTCCATTCCATGAGGAACGTAGGTTAGTGACTCTAAATCTTCTGGAAGGTAGTCAACAAGACTGACAGGCTCTGTGGGTGTGAAATCTGCTGGCACAGGACCTGGAGCAATCAGATACGCGTGAACCTTAGCACCCTGGGCACCAAGTTTTTGCTCATACTCGCTAGGAACGTCATTTGGAAAATCAGCCTGAGCATCACGCGTTTTCCAAATAAAGTTGTAACCAGCAACTTCAACTTGCTCAAGAGAAAAATCAAAAAGTGGCTGACTGTCCGTTTTAAGACGAACAACACCCTCTTTAGCCAAAACATTTCTATACTGCATAAGACGCTCAGCATCGGTGAGGCGCATCTTTGCCTGCCTGATTCGAGGAAATGGAGCAGGGAAGTTGAGATAGATTACAGAGACCTCTTCTGGCGAGAAGTACTCATCAATCTTCATACCAGTACCAGGAACTACGATGGCGTTAGGCACTCCTGCTTCATAAATTGTTTTTGCAGCGTATGAAATGCAGATAGGCTCTGTATCAATGGCTACAAAAAGCACGTTAGGATTTGCCTTAGCTTGAGCGGCAGTAAAAGATCCCTTGCCGCAGCCAAGGTCTACACGGACCTCAGAGAAGGGAACATGCCCCTCAGCAGTAATTGGCGCACACGCAGAAGCCCACGTACCTCTCAAAGCCTCTGGATGAGGTTCAATGACGCTGGAATACGCCTCTAAGCGCTCTTCCAGAACAAAGTTTTTAGGCAAACGTGCATGTAGTGCGCGCAAAGTAACTCCTCAACAAGTGGGTAAAATCAGCGTTTCTTTACAGAAGCTGATCAAGCGTTTCTCCGTACGAAGGTAGGAATTCTGTCATAAAATCGCGCACTTCTGGAAGAGAATCTGCTAAATCTTCAACAACTCCACGAGTTGAGGCTTCAGCGGTAATAAATTCTGAGTTTCCAGACTGAGCCTCCTCAATACACTTAATAAGTGCTGCAATCTTATCTGCAGCTTTAATAAGCTTTCTAAGATAAGCTTCACTCTCTGAAGCCTCAGTGCTGTGAGTAAGCACCTGAGCATAGGCATCTTGCAGGTCTTCTGGCAGTGTGGAGAGAATGGTTTTCTCGGCACGTGCCTCTACCTGATGATAGGCATCTCTAATCTCTGAATTAGCATACTTTACAGGCGTGGGCATGTCTCCGGTGATAATCTCTGATGCATCGTGATATATACCAATAAGAGCTGCACGATCTGCGTCAAGATTTCTGTGATAGCGCACATTTGCAATAGTTGCTAGGCAGTGAGAAATAACGGCCACGTCAAGGGCGTGTTCAGCAAGGCTTTCTGATCGAGAATTGCGCATAAGCGACCAGCGCTCAATGTAGCGCATGCGAGATATAAGTGCAAAAAAGCTGGACTGCGACGAAGAATTCTGAGACATTGCCCCTCCTTAATTTGTTTTCTCAACCTTACCACGGATACCGGACAAAAACTGTTTTGACACAACTATGCAATGTAGTCATAGCAAATATGAAGTAATCAAATACTTTAGATGTTTATATGAAATTATTGATATCTGAACATCCATTCATGGGTATTTTTGCCCCGCTTACCGGCAACCTTGGCTAACTTATTCTCATGAAGTTAGCCAAAGCTTACTATTCAAATAAACCTCGTCCGTTTAAAAGAAGTGAGCGGACAGTCAAGGAAGGATGGGAAACATGAGTAAGTATGCTTTTGTAGGCGGCAAGCTCGTTGACGGTACTGGCGCTGCACCAGTTGAGGACTCCCTTGTCCTTATCGATGACGACAAGATTACCTATGCTGGTCCTCGTAAAGAGGTCCCAGAGGGATATGAGGTACGTGACGCATCTGGCCATACCGTAATGCCTGGTCTTGTTGATACACACCTGCACTTCTCCGGCAACCTGACTGACAACGATAACGACTGGGTTATCGAGTCCGTTGCTCAGAAGCAGGCATGCGCAGTCAAGCAGGCTTATGACGCTCTTACCCACGGCCTCACCACTGTCGTTGAGATTGGCCGCAATGGTATTGCTATCCGCGACCTCGTGAACATGGGCATTATGCAGGGTCCTCGTATCTTTGCTACCGGCCTTGGCCTTTGCCGCGTTGCTGGTCACGGTGACTCTCACCACCTGCCACTGCAGATTTCCAAGGATGGACACCCTTGGGGCGACCAGGTAGACGGTCCATGGGAGCTTCGTAAGGCAATTCGCCGTCGTCTTCGTGAAGAGCCTGACGGCATCAAGATCTGGGCAACCGGTGGCGGCATTTGGCGTTGGGACTCCGACCGTCTGCAGCTCTTCTGCACCGAGGAGATCAAGGCAATTGCTGACGAGTGCGCACTGGTAGGCATTCCTCTGTACGCTCACTCCTACAATAACTTTGACGCTGCATATGACTGCGTCCGCTTTGGTTGCAAGCAGCTCATTCACGGCTTTGAGCTTGACGAGCGCACCATGAAGCTTATGGCTGAGCAGGGAACATACTTCACCCCAACCATCGGCTTCCTGCCAACTTGGTACGGAACTTATCCACCAGACTGGACTCCAGAGCTTGACGCATTCCCAGGCGAGACTGTTGTCGAGAAGGGCCTTGCACGCACCTATGCTAACCTGCGTAAGGCTTATGATATGGGCATCACCATTACCATCGGCTCCGATTCCTTCAGCTTTGTCACTCCTTACGGCTATGTCACCATCGATGAGATGTATGACTTTGTCGAGAAGGTTGGCATCTCCATCCTTGATACTGTTGCAGCTGCTACTTACAACGGCGCAAAGATGCTTGGCAAGGAGAACGAGTTTGGTGCTGTCAAGGAAGGCCTCTCTGCTGATATCCTCGTAGTCAAGGGCGACGTTGCTAACAACATCCGCGACCTCACGCCTGAGAACATGGACGTCATCATGAAGGAAGGCAAGATTATTGATCGCGGTAGCTTCTAAGCTTCCGGCTCGATAATTTGTAACGCGAAGGTTGGGCCCTGACTCACTTAAGCGTCAGGGCCCACTTTTACCGGTAAGAAGTTTATTCTTTGATATAAAAGTTTGACATTTGATAGGAGCTCACTATGTCTGAACCAAAGCAGGTGAAAATTGTGCTGCTTACCGGCTATTTAGGAGCAGGTAAGACCACTATTTTGAACCACATTCTCTCTAATACTGAAGGTATTCACGCAGCAGTCATTGTCAACGACATTGGCGAGATTAACGTTGATGCTGGTCTTATTAAAGACGGCGGCTACGCTAAAGAAGGCGACGTTATTCCTCTAACTAACGGTTGCCTCTGCTGCACCCTTTCTAATGACTTGGCACTTCAGTTGGGTGATTTGGCCGATACCGAGGAGTTTGACTACATCATTATTGAGGCTTCAGGTATCTGTGAGCCAATCCCTATTACCTATAACATTTCTGCATTCTGCAATCAGAGCCAGCATGCAACTAACCACTCTCACCTCAACCTTGATAACATCGTCGCAGTTGTTGACTGTGCTCGCATGTTTGAGGAGTTCCACAACGGCGCCGATCTTCTCGACCCAGATATTGAAGAGGATGACATCGAGAACCTGCTTATTCAGCAGATTGAGTTCTGCTCTACGCTGGTACTCAACAAGACCGATCTGGTTACTCCAGAGCAGCTCCACGAGCTCAAGGCGCTTGTTCGTGGCCTGCAGAAAGACGCCGTTATTGTTGAGGCGGTCAACGGTGACATTCCAATGAGCGAGCTTATCAATACGGGCCGTTTTGACTTTGACAAAGCTTACGCCTCCGCTGCCTGGATGGATGCAATGGAGCATCCTGAGGAGCACGAGGACCCAGAGGTTTTGGAGTACGAGATTACTACCTTTGTGTATCGCCGCCGTCAGCCATTTGACCTGGACAAACTTAACCAGTTTGTGGCTAGCTGGCCAAAGAATATCATCCGCGTCAAGGGTAGCATCTGGATTTCGCAAGACCCCGAGATGAGCTACGTATTTGAGCAGGCTGGCAAGCAGGTCCAGTTCTACGAGAATGGCATGTTCTACGCATCGCTGCCAGAGGATGAGCGAGAAACCCTTCTTGACGAGAAACCCGAGCTACGCGCAGAATGGGATGATGAACTGGGCGATCGTCAAACTAAGCTGTGCTTCATTGGCCGTCATATGAACCATGAGGAAATTGAAGCCGGTCTGGATGCATGCCTTACTGAATATGCTCCTGACGAGTTTGACTACTAGCGTTTTCAGCGCCAAGAGCTCCGGCGCTTGAGACGAGGGACCCAGTTTATCCGGGTCCCTTTTTTAGGTTAGAGGTGCCTAATGACCAAGATTGAGCAGCTTAAAGACTGGATTCAGTCGTCAGATAACATTGTTTTCTTTGGTGGCGCAGGCGTGTCAACGGAAAGCGGTATTCCTGATTTTAGGGGTACTAACGGTCTGTATCGCCAGGGCGGCATCAAGGTAGAAAACATGACCATTGGACTGGGCCAAGACGGCTATGACATGAGAAAAGAAGCCTACGACCTGGGAAATGGAGTAACGGTTGACCCCGATAACGAGGAGTCTTTTGCCTACAGTAAGGCGCCAGATTTTACGCTTGAAGAGATCTTCTCGCTCGATGTGTTTTTTGATTACCCCGCAGCGTATTACACGTATTTTAGAAACTCTCATCATTTGGGGGAGGCTCAGCCAAACATTGCCCACAAGTGGCTGGCAGACTTGGAAGCTGCGGGAAAGTTGCGCGCGGTGGTGACGCAAAACATCGACGGACTGCATCAAGCTGCTGGTAGCAAGCGTGTGTTTGAGCTCCACGGCAACGAGACGCGTTTTTATTGTCCCGAGTGCGGCCATACCTATACGCTTGATCAGATTGAAGAACAGTCCTCTGTAGTGCCGCTCTGTCAATGCGGCGCAGTTATTAGGCCTGATATCGTCTTTTACGGAGAAGGCCTTGATATGGACACGGTTTATGGTGCCTTGAACGCCATCTCTCAAGCGGAGGTCCTTGTGGTTGCAGGAAGTTCGCTGGTAGTGCAGCCTGCCGCCGGTCTTCTCGACTACTACGAGGGCAACAAAATGGTCATTATCAACGACCAACCTACGCCGTACGATGGTCGCGCCAATCTGGTGATCAGAGACAGAATAGGAGCCGTCATAGAACAGCTCCTGTAGAAAAACGCCTACCCGCGAAAGTGCAGGTAGGCGTTATCATTTCAATCAATGGCGAGAAATCCGACGCGCGAGAAACCCGACGAGCGAGAAAGTTGCGCAGTGGAAGCTCGCATAAGGCGCGACGCGCGAGAAACCCGTGTTAGTTGGCGTTTTCCTCGGCGAGCGTCTGAAGCGTTGCCATGAGAGATGGAACAACCTGCTTCTTACGACTGACAACACCTGGAAGAACAGCAATGTTGCCGTCAACCTTTACGTTAAAGGCGCGCTCGATGACGTTGGCAGCATTTGCGCCGTAGAAGAGCATCTCGGTGACCTGGCTCTTAACGTCGGTGAACATGTAGAAGACCATTGGAAGCTCTTCGGACTTAGCAGCTGTCTCCAAGAATGGTCCAACAAGTTCCTCGGCAGCCTTGCGACTGGACTCGGTCATGAAGGAGCCCTGGCCAACGCCAAACTTTACGCCGCCACGGCTGAATACCTTGTAGTCACCGTGGAAGACTTCCTCTGCTGTACGACCAGTGAGGTCAGCACCAGCGTCAAACATCTGCTCAGAGTAAGCGTCAATGTCTTCTCCGCAAATCTCTGCAAGCTTCTTACCAGCAACAATATCGCGCTCAGTGCAGGTAGGGGAGCGGAATGCAAGGGTGTCGGAAAGAATTGCAGAGAGCATGAGACCAGCAATATTCTTTGGAATATCAATGCCGTACTCGTGGTAGAGGCCATAGATGATGGTGCAGGTGCAGCCAACAGGGACGTTTCTAAAGGTAATTGGGTTGGAAGTCTCAATGGAGCCGATGCGGTGGTGATCAACAATCTCCATAATCTCGGCCTGCTCAAGACCATCAACTGCCTGAGTGCGCTCGTTGTGGTCAACAAGAATGACATGCTTCTTGCGAGGATTCAAAAGACCAGGACCGCTGATAAGACCAGCAAAAGTTCCGTTCTCGTTGATAACAGGGAAGAAGCGGTGCCTTGAGTTGGTCATTTCCTTACGAGCATCATCAATTGCGGTGTTGACGCTGAACTTAAGGATGTCGTCAGTGAGCATCTTCTCACGGACAGGCATAGACATGATAAGCAGGCGAGCTACCTCAAAGGTATCGCGAGGAGTGCTGATAATAGCGCAATCACGCTTTTTAGCCAGGTCAATGACGTCCTGAGCAATTGGAGCATCGCAAGAGACAATGAGGCAAGAAGCACCGTGCTCAACTGCGATAGTCTGGTTCTCATGGTTGCCAGCAACAACAATGATATCGCCAGCATCAACAATCTCTGAAAGAGCAGAAGCGCTGGTACCAACGCGAATATTGCCCTGCTTAACAACGCCCTGAGGATCACCAAGAACCATGGTGCCGCCAAGCGTAGAAACGATATTTGCATAGCTTGTCTTAGCCTTAGAGAGCAGGTTTGGCTCGGAAAGACTCATGTTTGCATTTGCAATATCTTTAACGGCAATCAGGCCGGTAAGCTCTTCTTCCTCATCAGTAACGCAGAGTGTATCAAGCTTAACGTCCTGCATAAGCTGCCAAGCAGCGAAGAGGCTCATTCCAGCATCAACTTTTGGCTGAGCCTGAATTTCTGCATCTTTAATCTGAGGAGTAACCGTAGTAATAAGCTGTGGCTCTTCGAAGCCAAAGTGATTTAGGACAAACGCAGTCTCACGGTTGAGTGAGCCAGCGCGACGAGCTTCATAGATAGGGTTATCAATCTGATTTTTGAGATACGCATAAGAAATTGCAGCACAAATGCTGTCTGTATCTGGGTTCAAATGGCCAATGATATTTACTTTACGAATTGCTTCTGCCATCTTCGCCTCCCTGGTAATGTCGATGATGTAACTTTTTAATTAGAACACACTTTAGTAAGCACATTTTGTTTCTTTTTTAATACCACCTTGTAGTGTACCCCTCTCTCTTTTTACTTAGAACAGAAAATCGCAGAAAAACAGCGGGCGTACCTGTGAATCTGATAAATGTGTATAGGACAAATGACAATTCAAAAGTTGAAGGAAATTAGTACAATGAAATAGTTAACAAATCGATTGAATTGGAATACCTAGTGAGTTCTCCTACGCGTTTTTCTGCTAAAAAAAGAAACGCTCGTCATATGAATAACGTGGCGCACGCCCCTGAGCCTTCATCTGAGGCAAGAGAAGCTGCACCCATAGAGGCACCGAAAGCTCCTGCAGAGAAGGTTGATGTTGCTGCAAGTCCAGCAGCTCCTCTACAGACTGCATCTAAGCATCTTTCTTCAGTTTTTGCATCATTTACGCAGCGTAAGCCTGCAGAAGTGTCTGCTGCACAGCCTGCAGAAAAGTCTGCTACACAGCCCGCAGAAAAACCCGCAGAAAAACCCGCAGAAAACATGCGGTCTAAAGTTGCGCCAGAGAAAAAGAAGCGCCAGAAAACGCCTCTATCTGCACGCAAAAACATTCGTGTGGAGAAGCGCTCTCGCAATCAGGTAGATCCAGAACCAGAGCATCGCCATTCTCGCCCCGTGAGTGCGGGCAGAAGAAAGCTTGAGCTGGCAAGCGTTGCTGCAATTTTAGTGCTTGCGGTGCTCTCGATTGTTCTGGTTAACCGCCCGAGTCAAAAAACGCTGGTATTCGGCGACAATCAGGTGACGTATACCGGCACTACCATTCAGGGAAAGATGAATGGTCAAGGCAAGATGACTTTTGAAAATGGCGATACCTACGAGGGAGAATTTGTCGACGGGTATTTCCAGGGTACGGGAACGTATACCTCAAAAGATGGCTGGACGTACGAAGGCCAGTTTGTACAAGGCCAGGCAGACGGCCAGGGAAAGCTCACTACGCAAGACAACATTGTGTACGAAGGAACTTTTAAGCAAGGGATTTATCAAAGTGCGAATTAAATGGTTTTCGCTTGTACGTATAACAGGACTTGTTTTAGTCCTCATATATCACTTTTTTAAGGACGCGCTTCCAGGTGGCTTCATTGGTGTCGACGTATTCTTTACGTTCTCGGGCTATCTCATCACGGCTCTTTTGATTGACGAGTTTGCTCGCTTTAGATCCATCGACGTCATTGGATTCCTGCGCAGGCGTTTCTACAGAATTGTGCCGCCGCTTGTGTTTATGGTGCTTGTGTGCACGCCGTTTCTTCTGCTTGTGCGTACCGAGTTCATTTCCGGTATTAAGTATCAGATTGCCGCAGCTCTTGGCTTTGTGACTAACTACTTTGAGATAGTTCTGGGCAACAGCTATGAGAACCAATTTGCTCCTCACGTGTATCTGCATACCTGGAGTCTTGCCGTTGAAATGCATTTTTATGTGCTCTGGGGTTTGTGTGCCTGGCTGCTTGCTTGCATGAGCAAAACAATCAGAAGCTATAAGGTAAAGATTGCCGGAGCTTCCCTGGTGCTGTTGGTTGTTACCTATCTAGCAATGGCCACCGGTGCTCAAAGTTCCACGAATCTTTCTATTCAATATTTCTCGACGCAAACGCACGTATTCCCCTTCTTTATCGGTGCGCTTTTATCGTGTGTTGCAGGAATTGCACAGACGGGCGAGCTCTTTGACCAGATCGAGCAGAAGCTTTCTACTCAGCTAACGCTTGTGGGCCTTGTGGCAAGCTGCGGTGTTCTCGTCTTCTTGAGCGTCTTCATGCACTTCGAGGACCTCTTTACGTACACCTTTGGTTTCCTTTTTGCCTCGCTCGCAGCAGCCGCAATGATTTTCTTTGCTCGCATGTTGCATCAAAAAACCGAGGGAATCAATGAGCCTGGCATCGTTTCTTTTGTGGCAGATACCAGCTACGGCGTGTATCTATTCCACTGGCCTTTGTACATTATTTTTGCCGAGAAGGTCGATCCAGTCCTGGCTGCACTCCTAACCTTGGTGCTTTCGTTTGTATTTGCAAGCTGCTCGTTCTATGTACTTGAGCCAGCGTTGGCAGGGAAGTCTCCAGAGATCTTCTCGCGCATCAAGCTTGATGGTCAGAAGGTTTTGCGAGGTGCCGGCCTTGCGCTTATTCCTTTTGCTGCGGCCGTCGCCTTTATTGCGCTAACCGCTCCACAGCTTAGCGATTTCCAGAACGATCTGCTGCTCAATGCTTCGTTGCAGGAGCAGAGCACCATGACCATGACTCGCAAGCATGCGGATACCTCGCAAGCAAGCAACTACAACGTTGTTGAGGGAGTCACCTACATTGGCGATTCTGTTTCGCTGCGCGCTCGTTCTTACCTGCAGGATGCGCTGCCCGATGCTCAAATTGACGCTTCTGTTAGTAGAAACGTGGCGATGGGTGTAGATTTGCTGCAGTCTGCGATCGATAACAACACCCTCTACCAGGACGTTGTTGTTGCCCTGGGCACCAACCCTGTTGGCGGCTCCGATGCGGTTGATAAGATTGTGGATATGCTGCCGCGCGGACACCGTCTGATTTTTGTCACTCCGTATGACGGTAGAAACTCCGATCCAAATGCTGGTGCAAATGCCATCCGCGCACACGAGCTTGAGCTCGCTCAACAGTACGACTTCATTACCATTGCGGATTGGGCACAGGTTGCTCAGGATAATCCTGACATTTGGTCAGGTACTGACTACGTCCACTTTGGCTCTGATTCAGATTCCATTAATCGTGGTGGCACCCTCTACGCGCAGATGGTCAAAGATGCCGTAGATAAAGCAAATCAGGGCCACGTAAAACCATAAGCTCACTTAAACCACAAAAGACCACGTCAAATCACAAAAGCCTACGTTAGGCCACAATTTTGTTGCCATTCTTCCTACTCGTTCGTAACGACGCGGTTGAATGGCAATTTACAGTGCGATTGTGCTATATAGCTTGGAGATTTGGTGCCTCTTGCGATAAACCATCCGAAGACGGCTATCTAACGCGAGCCATAATCACAATTATTGGGTCAATTCATTATTATGTATAAATAAAGACTGATATTCGTAATGATGAATACTGATATATAAATAGTTTAACTACCCCTATTTTCGAGCCTCTAGCTACACACCTATGTCAGATAATCTGCTAAATGCGAGGCAAAAAACACACCTAAGTCCAATAATCTGCAAGATATAGAGGTTTTGAGTGCAATGTATACGCCTTTTGAGCAGATTATCTGACATAGGTGTGTTTTTGCATTCCACGTCGCACCCTCGCGTCTCGCGTCGCACCCTCGCGCACCACATCGCACCCACGCGCTCCACGTCGCACCCTCGCATCTCGCATCGCGCTCTCGCGCACCGCATCGCACATGCGTGCAGCGCAACGTGACCTCGCGTTTTGCAGACATATCCTCTTTCCAGCTTCTCTACTGTGGAGTCCTCGCAATATTTCATTAGAATGGACCATGTGAATATTTCATCTGACAGCCCCTTAAGGAGGAGCATATGGCAGAGTTTGTCTATCAGATGTACAAAGCCCGCAAAGCTGTCGGCGAGAAGGTCATCCTTGATGACGTCACCGTCGGCGTGTACCCTGGCGCAAAAATCGGCGTTGTGGGTCCAAACGGAATGGGAAAGTCTACCCTGCTCAAGGTTATTGCCGGCATGGAGGACGTCTCTAACGGCGAGGCAAAGCTTACCCCAGGTTACACCGTTGGCCTGCTCCAGCAGGAGCCGCCGCTGGATGAGACCAAGACGGTCAAGGAGAACATCGAGCTTGCCTTCGGTGACCTGCTTGCCAAGATTGCACGCTTCAATGAGATTGGCGTTGAGATGGGCAATCCTGACGCCGATTTTGACGCGCTCATGGCAGAGATGGGCCAGCTCCAGACCGAGATTGACGCAGCTAACGGCTGGGACCTGGACAGCCAGCTCTCTCAGGCAATGGATGCGCTCCAGTGCCCAGACCCAGACTCTCCCGTCACCCACCTTTCGGGTGGCGAGAAACGCCGTGTAGCCCTGTGTCGTCTGCTTCTTGAGGCACCTGACCTGCTGCTTCTTGACGAGCCCACCAACCACCTTGACGCTGAGTCGGTGCTCTGGCTTGAGAAGTTCCTGCACGATTACCCCGGTGCTGTCATGGCCGTCACGCACGACCGCTACTTCCTCGACGACGTCGCTGAGTGGATCTGCGAGGTTGACCGCGGACAGCTCTATCCTTACGAGGGTAACTACTCAACTTATCTGGAGAACAAGGCAGCTCGCCTTGAGGCTCAAAACCAGCAGGACGCCAAGCGCGCAAAGAAAATGCGCGCTGAGCTGGAGTGGGTTCGTTCGTCTCCTAAGGCTCGCCAGGCAAAGAACCGCGCACGTCTCGATCGCTATGAGCAGATGGAAGCAGAAGCTCGCGCATCCAAGAAGCTCGACTTCACCGAGATTCAGATTCCTGTGGGTCCGCGTCTGGGCCAGAAGGTCCTGGAGGCCGATCACATCCACAAGGCCTACGGCGACCGCGTTCTTATCGACGACCTCTCGTTTAGCCTGCCAAGAAACGGCATTGTTGGCGTGATTGGCCCTAACGGTGTTGGTAAGTCTACGCTGTTCAAGGCCATTGTTGGCCAGGAGGAGCTCACTTCTGGCACGCTTGAGATTGGCGAGACGGTTCAAATTTCTTACGTTGACCAGCTCAGGCAGGGAATCGACCCAGACAAAACTATCTGGGAGGTTGTCTCTGACGGCAATGATTTCATCAAGGTAGGAGACACCGAGATTCCAAGCCGCGCCTATGTGGCTAGCTTCGGCTTTAAAGGACCTGACCAGCAAAAACGTGCTGGCGTCCTTTCTGGCGGCGAGAGGAACCGTCTAAACCTTGCCCTTACGCTTAAGCAGGGTGGAAACCTCCTGCTTCTGGACGAGCCTACCAATGACCTCGATATTGAGACGCTGGAAAGCCTTGAGGATGCACTTGAGCGCTTCCCAGGATGCTCGGTGGTTACCAGCCATGACCGTTGGTTCTTGGATCGTATTGCTACGCACATCCTTGCGTGGGAGGGCGACGATGAGAACCCAGGCAAGTGGTTCTGGTTTGAGGGTAACTTTGAGGCTTACCAGGCCAATCGTATCGAAAGACTTGGTCAGGAGGCTGCTCGTCCTCATCGCATTCACCGCAAGCTCACCCGCGACTAACGTATAGGTGGCACAAACGCAGCGCATTCAAATAGAAGATAAAAATAGTAACTATTTTTATCGTTAAGATTTTGTGCAATCTGTTTAAGAGACTAACAACTGGGTATCAAAAATGAGAAGCCAAAGAGCTTCTCATTTTTTTGAGATAAAGGTTACGAGGAAAGAGAAGAACATGGCACTTGACACAAACGTTGGTAACATCCTTACTCAGCAGATCAACAAAGAGTTCTATTCCGCTTATCTGTATCTGACCTTTGCAGATTTCTATGAGGAGCAGGGTCTGAAGGGCTTTGCAAACTGGTATGTCATCCAGTCTCAGGAAGAGCTTGCTCACGCACGTATCCTTCGTCGTTACCTGCTTGATAACGATTGGACTCCAACCATGGAGGCAATCGCAAAGCCAGACCTTACCTTCTCCAAGGTAGTTGAGCCAATCAAGGCAGCTTATGAGCACGAGCAGTTCATTACTGCAAGCATTAACGAGTGCTATGCCGTTGCTCAGAAGGTAAACGATTTCCGTACTATGCAGCTGCTTGACTGGTACGTTAAGGAGCAGGGTGAGGAAGAGGCAAACGCTGCCGATCTTCTCAAGGCAGTGGAGCTCTTTGGTGGAGATCCAAAGAACCTGTTTGATCTTGACCGCGAGAACGCTGCTCGCGTCTTTGTGGCTCCTACTATGCCAATGTAAGCTCGCTGCGCTTTTGCGTTATTGCTTACAGTGGAGTTTCAATAGCCTCTGATTTGTTCGAAGAGGAACCTGATAGCTCAGCAAAGATGGCACCGCCTATGATGCAGGCGGTGCCTATTATTTTGAGAAGACCAAAAGGCTCGCCAAGGATAAGTGCCGAGAAAATAACTGCAGATAGTGGTTCAAGGTAGCCAAAGACTGCCACGCGCTGAACTGGAATCTTGGTAAGTTGTGGGAAATACAAAAATGATCCAAGGCCTGTGTTAAAGAGGCCGATGGTTAAAACGGCAAGCCAATTTACCGATGCTGGATCTGCGGGCAGCTCAATGCCATGGAATACAACAGTAACCAGAGCAACAATAGCGCAGCCAATGCCCAGCTGAATGCTGGTACCTTCAATACCAGAAACATCTTTGAGTTGCCTGTTACAAATAACCATGACGGCATAAAGAACAGCAGAGAGAGCGCCTAGAAGAAGGCCAACTGGCGAGAGGTTCAGTCCAACTCCATAGCCAATAATAAGGGCAGCTCCAATAACAACTACAAGAAATCCTAGTATCTTTTTAGCAGTGAGTTTCTCGCCAAACAAAAGGGGAGAGAGCGCCATTACAATGACGGGTCCGCAGTAATACTCAAGCGTTGCAATACCAACGCCTACCAGGCGATACGCCTCAAAAAGGAAGGTCCACTGAAGACCCAAGGCAATGCCTGATCCGACGAGTGCCTGGAAGTCCTTGGGGTAGTTTTGAATGGTAAAAGCCTCTTTTTGTACAAGCTTAACCGCGAGCAAAAAGAGCGTGCCCAAAAGCATACGGAAGAAGACAATTTGATAGCTAGGAAGATTGATAAAGCTTGCAACGATTCCGTTAGAACCGCAGATGATAAGCGCAATTAGGTAGAGCACGGTAGGTTTAAATGTGGCGTCTCTCATCGGCTACTCGCAAATTTCTGTATCCACGGACTGTGGAATTCTGTCGTTACAAATTACCTGGTAGAACAGTTTTTCTTGCTCTCGTTGATCGGAGGTCTGACCAAGCATCCACATAGTTTTTGCAACCAGAGCTTCGGTAGTCATATCGTCTCCAGAGAGAACGCCGGGCATATCTTGATAGGTTCTACCAACTTCATATACACCCAGGTCAAGACCCTCTTCAGGAACTTGTGTGGTAATAACTACAGTGCGACCAGACGCAATCCAATCGGTGATAGCTTCTTCGTAAGAGCCGTCGTATGAGGGGATGCCACCAATACCAAAGGTTTCAAGCACAATAGCGTCGTAGTCATTCTTCAGAAGGTAGAAGATAGATGGATTAAGCTCGGGGGTCAGTTTAAGCACAATGACACGTGTATTAAGCGTTTCATAGGTGGTAAGACCGCCATCTACCTGCTCTTGATTTGGAGCACTACGAATAATCTTGTTGCCACGGATGTGGGCAAGCGGTGGATAATTCATGCTCGTAAATGCATTGAAGCTCAGGGTGCGCTGTTTATGAGCGCGGGTGCCGGCAATAACCTCGTTGCCAAAAACCACCACAACTCCGGCGCTTCTGTCGTCAAGTGCGTAGAGAACGGAGTGGTAGAGGTTAAGTTTGGCGTCGGTAAACGGATTTGCCATTGGCTGTTGAGAGCCTGTGAGCACAATGGGTTTCTCGCTATTTTGAATCAGGTAGGAGAGGGCAGCGGCGGTATATGCCATGGTATCGGTGCCGTGAAGGATAATAAAGCCGTCGTAGGCATCGTATGACTCAATAATGGCGTCTCTGATCTGGAGCCAGTTTTGAGGACGCATATTGGTGCTATCGATATTCATGACTTGTTTGAAATCAAATTCGCAGAGGTCATGAACAAGAGGGACGTTGGCTAAAAGCTCTTCTCCTGAAAGTGAGGGAGCCAAGCCCGATTCAGTGGAAACAGAAGCAATAGTTCCTCCTGTTGCCATCAGTAAAAGTTTCTTCACACGTCCCCCATGAACTCAAATTGTGCAGACTTTACAGAAAATCAGTCTGTATAGCGCTTTATTGTAACGGGATAGATGCTTTTCAAGGCGAGAAAAGCAAAGTCGGTGTATTCTTTTTTCGGTAAACGAATCTTTTAGCAAGGATTGTTGATGGCAGAGAACAACCTCTTTGGTTTTGGTAAGAAAAAGCGTCCAGCTCAGGTTCCACCTACTGTCTCTCGTAATGGGGAGTCTTCTACCTCTCCGCGTGCGGTACGAGGTCGTCACGCAGCTGTTGGAAGCCGTGCACAGGCGCAGCGTAGGATGACGCAAGATCGCCCAACAAATCCCGTTAACCATGCTCGTGCAGATGCCGCCCGTGCACGTGGTCGAGCAAGAACTACTTACGGCAATCACTATGGAACGCTCAATCCCAGAGATGAAGCTCAGGCAGCATATGCGGCTAGAAGGCGTCGTTCTTCTCGCATGAGACTGGGTCGTGTGGCGCTGGCGGTATTGCTTGCAGCCATCATCTTGTGGGTAGTGTTTACGCTGGTAAGTTCATGTAGCCCTGGAGGCGCTTTTGCGCATGCTCAGGCGCTTGATCCTACCGTTACCCTGGCTGGTTCCGTGAAGGTCGGATAGCCTTACGGGCTGCGACGTGACTGTGGAATGTCCAGTAGTTTCGATGGGTAAGTTGCTACTTTGGGCTTTTGCTTGTAGAGACTGCAGAGAAGTCCAAATTCAAATCAACTGAACCGGTAATGCCGTCAACTTGTCCTGTTGAAGTGTATTGCCATATCAAAAAGTTAAAGTTTACGTCTGGTTGATCAACGTATTGCGCCAGCCAAATGGGCTCGTCAAGCGAGACCAGGTCAAAGCGATTTAGATCAACTTTGTTGCCATACACAATAACGCGGTATCCCGCTTCTTGAATAGTGGTGCAAAACGCGCGCGCAATTGCGTTAGTTTCTGCGGGGGAAAGGTTGTCGGCGCGACCACTGTAATCGGGAGAAGGCTCCAGATCAAACGCAATAGGAAGAGCAAGCTTTGTAACTCCTGCTTCTCTTAACTGCTGCAGAACAAAAGCAGCCTCCTCGCGAGCTTCTTCCACGTTAATAGCCTGCGAGAAGAAGTACACACCTACATCAAGACCAGCGCTTTGCGCACCCTTTAGGTTGGTCTCAAACAGTTCATCTGCGCGAATACCACCCTCGGTGGAGCCGCGGTAGCCAATGCGAAGCATGGCAAACTGAATGTTATCGGCAGCAACGGCCTCCCAGTCAATTAACCCCTGGTGAGAAGAGACGTCAACGCCCGTGCGTGTGAGCTCTTCTCCGTCCACCACATAATGTGCACGTCCCGTTGCATCATAGGTGAGGTTTTCCCACTCATAGGGGACTTCGTTTTTGATAATCAGGTTGTTGTCAAAAGAGAGGGAGAAAAGTCCCTGGCACGATTGCAACAATGCCAGCAGAAACACAATGGCCAGCGTAATGAGTCCCCATGTAACAACAGGATTGTTCTGGGAATTTTGCTCAAGTGTATGCATCGCCCGCTGCTTACGTTTTGAAGCGTTTGCAGAAGCAGGTGTATGTTTAGTTTTAGAACGAGTCGTAGAGTTTCTCGTTTTCTTGCTTTTATGTGAGCTCTTAAAAATCACTGGTGAAAGAATTGTCCTTGTTCAAAAATTGGCTCGCAACACACGTTAATGCCCAGCTTGTGATAGATGGACTCGTCATCGCTTGGAATAATTGACGAGAAATACGCGTCGCATCCACGGAGTAGTTGGGTGGCATCAACGGCTTTTCCGGCCAATGGGTTGGTAATTGAGCTGATAGAGAGCGCAATGAGCATCTCATCAGCGCAGAGGCTGGTGCGAGCCAGCTTAAAGTTGTTCTCTTTTAGTGCGCAAATAGGCCTTAGGACCTCATCTGAGACAATAAACGTCTTCTTCTCAATACCAACTACGTATTTGAGGGCGTTGAGCAAAAGCGACGCCGGCGCACCTAACAGCTCCGAAGTCTTACCGGTAATAATGGTGCCGTCAGGCATAACCATAGCGCCCGCAAGCTTTCCTGTCTCTTCTGCTTTATGCAAACAAGCAGCATGAGCTGGCGAGAAGTTCTGGTCAACGTTAACGTCTTTCATCAAGAGATTAATCTTTGTGAGTTCACGTTCACCCATGCCCGTACGCTCGAGTTTCTCGGCAGCTCTAAACCACCTGCGTACAATCTCTGCCTTTGAAGCTTCCTGGCAAACCTCATCATCAATAATGCAGTTGCCAACCATATTGACACCCATATCGGTTGGAGACTGATACGGGCTGGTACCTGCGATTTTCTCCATCATGGCTTTAAGCACAGGAAAAGCCTCAACGTCGCGGTTGTAGTTAACGGTAACTTTGCCGTGAGCCTCAAGGTGATATGGATCGATGATGTTGTTGTCGCCCAAATCTGCCGTGGCTGCCTCATAGGCAACGTTTACGGGATGCTTGAGCGGAAGGTTCCAAACAGGGAATGTCTCAAATTTTGCATAACCTGCGCGGACTCCACGCGCGTTCTCGTTGTAGAGCTGCGAGAGGCAGACAGCAAGCTTGCCAGAGCCAGGACCAGGTGCTGTTACAACTACCAGAGGATGCGTAGTCTTTACGTACTCGTTTTTACCGTAGCCCTCCGCCGAGACGATCAGGTCAATATTGGAGGGGTAGCCCTCAATGGGGTAGTGGCGGTACACGGCAATGCCCATGTTTTCTAGGCGCGCACGATAGGCCTTTGCCTTTGGCTGACCAGAGTACTGCGTAATGACAACACCGCCAATAGCAAGACCGCGTGCACGGAAGATATCCATAAGCCTCAGTACGTCATCGGCATAGGTAACGCCAATATCGCTTCTGCGCTTACCGTTTTCAATGTCATTTGCGTTGATGGCAAAGACAACCTCTGCCTCGTGAGCAAGCTGCTGAAGCATCTGAGCTTTTGCATCTGGAGCAAATCCAGGGAGGATGCGAGAAGCGTGGTTGTCGTCGAGCAGTTTACCGCCAAACTCAAGGTAGAGCTTGCCGCCAAACTCACTGATACGCTGGTGAATTCGATCCGCCTGCATAGTGATGTACTTCTCGTTATCAAAGCCGATACGCATGCGTCCTCCTGCCAAGATTTACTGTAGAAATTGTATCATCAAGCAAAGACTTCCTATACGCTATAAGCTATACAGAAAACAAATAAACAACCAAGGAGTTGTGTATGGATAGCAAGTTTTCACAAACACCTTCTCGTGGCGAGAAGTTCAAAGAGCTGGCACTGAGTGCCTTGCGTGCATTTGGTTATGGTTGTCTTACAGCAGCTGGAATGAGTGCTGTTATCTTTGCATTTGCGTACTTTACCAGCGGTATGGATATGTTTACGGGCATCGATTGGGTGCGCCGTGTTATGTACGTCATTTCTTCTTTGGGAATTATTGCTTGTGGCGTTGGTCTGCTCTTTAGCGGAAAAGAGTACGAGGACCGTCAGATGGGCTTTACGCGCGATATTGATGACCCCGTCAGCCTTAAAGAAGGAAAGCTTGATCCTCGTATTTCAAAAATCGAGACCAATCACCTTTCTTGGCAGGCAGCAATCCTTTATGCCTCAATTGGTATGTTTGTAGTTACCACTATCTTTGACGAGGTTATGAGCCACACCTTCTTGATGTAGGT
>NZ_CAUSFQ010000009.1:0-26974 GCF_963530955.1 Lancefieldella parvula
CTACGTTCAAACGAGGGAAAACGAGACATAACAAAATGGAGAGTATCTCGGCAAGGAGCAGGAGATTCTTGGACTGAAGACTCCGCTCTGAAGAGCCTGCACGTAGAGA
Organism: Lancefieldella parvula; assembly: GCF_963530955.1. GTDB lineage: Bacteria > Actinomycetota > Coriobacteriia > Coriobacteriales > Atopobiaceae > Lancefieldella > Lancefieldella parvula_A. The sequence goes on from NZ_CAUSFQ010000009.1 coordinate 110, forward strand.
AGGTAAATAACGCTCACCCAGGAGTTTACCTTGCTCTTCTCGGCAGATTTAGTTTGTCGGTTCAAGGAGAGGAGATTGCTGGCAGAAAAATTGCCTATCGATCGGCAAAGGCGCTGCTTGTGTATCTTGCGCTTGCTCACAATCACATGAGCTTTAGGTCACAGATTGCACAGCAGATTTGGCCGGAGGCTGATCAGGCACATTGGCAAGAGCGTCTGTATCAAGCAACTCGAGTTATTCGCAAAGAAGTCCAGGAGATTCAGACAGATTGTGAGCCTTTGGAAGCATCTCGGATTGAAAAGACACTTAGTTTTAATCCCCAGCAGGTGACCGTAGATATTGATATTTTTACGCGATTAGCAAAGAGTGTGGCGTCATCGAACAGCGATGAAGACATAGTGCATCTGGCTAAGCAAGCGGAAGAGCTGTACCAAGGGGATTTGTATCTTCCTGAGGATGAATGCTTTAGGTTTGCAGATCCCATTCGAGTTGCCCTGAGAGATCAATACATAGATACCATGGTAACGGCTTCGGCGGCTGCTTTGAGAATTACCCACTATACGCTTGCGGTACATTTTGCAGAGCTCGCCTACCTTGTTGATGATATGCGAGAGGACACACTTATGGCGCTCATTCAGGCGCTGAGAAAATGTGGTCGGGCGCAGGATGCGCAGCATTACTACGATTTGTACGTGCAGAAATACGTTATGAAGCGTAGAAAAATGCCGTCTAAACAGCTCAGGATGATTGCAGGTGCAGAAAAGGGAAAAGAATCAATATAAACTAGTGGTGGAGAAATAACGAAATTGGGATTTTACGACGCCATGTAGTGTGATTCAAGCAGTTAGACGGGGTATGATATATAAGTTGAATACTGTGTCTATCAACCGAAGATAGATGCCCGACGTCAAGGAAAAAGCTATGCCTAATTTCCTCTCTAAGATTCTGTCCTTTGGCGCTGACAAGGACCTCAAAGCATATCAGCGTATTGTCGAGAAGATCAATGCGCTTGAACCAACAATGCAGGAAATGAGCGATGAAGAGCTTCAGGCTCAGACCGAGAAGTTCAAGGCTCGCTATGCTGAAGGAGAAAGTCTAGACGATCTTCTCCCAGAGGCTTTTGCAACGGTACGTGAGGCGTCAGTAAGAACTATTGGTCAGCGTCACTTTGATGTCCAGCTCATCGGTGGTATCGCGCTGCATAAGGGCACTATCGCAGAGATGAAGACCGGTGAAGGTAAGACGCTTGTCTCCACTCTTGCTGGTTACCTTAACGCACTGAGTGGCAAGGGTGTTCACATTGTTACGGTCAACGACTACCTGGCCAAACGAGACAGTGAGTGGATGGGCACCATCTACAAATTCTTGGGAATCAGTGTTGGCCTTCTGCAGAACGGCATGCGACTGAGCCTTAAAAAGCCTGCATATGAGGCAGATATTACGTACGGTACAAACTCAGAGTTTGGTTTTGACTACCTGCGCGACAACATGGTTACTCGCCCAGAGATGCGTGTTCAGCGTGGACATCACTACGCCATCGTCGACGAGGTTGACTCCATCCTTATCGATGAGGCTCGTACTCCTCTGATTATTTCTGGTGCTGGCACTAAATCTGCAGGTACCTACAAGGATTTTGCAAAGGCAGTTCGTGGATTAACTCCAGATGTCGACTTTGAGATGGATGAGGCAAAGCACACCATTGCAACAACAGAGATTGGTCTCGAGAAGGTCGAGCGTGCTCTCAACATTGACGATATCTACAACGATGAGACTGGCCAGCTAGTCAATCACCTTCAGCAGGCGCTGAAGGCTGAGTACATGTTCCATCGTGATCAGCAGTACGTTGTCATTGACGGCGAAGTTAAGATTGTTGATGAGTTCACTGGTCGTATTATGGAAGGCCGTCGTTATTCTGAGGGCCTTCACCAGGCAATTGAAGCAAAAGAGAACGTTCAGGTACGTGAAGAGAATCAGACTCTGGCAACCATTACTCTCCAGAAGTACTTCCTCATGTACGACAAGCTCTCCGGTATGACCGGTACTGCAATGACCGAGGACGCAGAGTTCCGTGAGGTTTATCACGTTCCTGTTCAGGTTATTCCACCTAATCGTCCGGTTAAGCGTGAAGACCTCGATGACAAGGTCTATCGTACTATTGATGCTAAGTTTGAGGCTGTCGTAAGAGACGTTGAAGAGCGCCATCAGAATGGTCAGCCAGTGCTGGTTGGTACCGTTTCCATTGATAACTCCGAGCGTATTTCTCGCATTCTGTCAAAGCGCGGCATTAAGCATAACGTCTTGAACGCTAAGTTCCATGAGCGTGAGGCACAGATTATTGCTCAAGCTGGTCGTGAGGGTGCAGTTACTATTGCAACCAACATGGCAGGCCGTGGTACCGATATTCTTCTGGGTGGTAACCCAGACGTTATGGCTGAAGATATCCTTCGTAACCAGGGAATTGAGCCAGCTGAGGCAACTCAGGAGCAGAAAAAAGCCGCACGCCAGGAAGCAAAGGAAATCTGCGCTACTGAGCGTGAGGCAGTTACTGCTGCAGGCGGTTTGTGCGTTATTGGTACCGAGCGTCATGAGAGCCGCCGTATTGACAATCAGCTTCGTGGTCGTTCTGGCCGTCAGGGAGACCCTGGTCAGACCCAGTTCTACCTTTCTCTTGAAGATGATTTGATGCGCCGCTTTGGTGGAGATCGCATGGATGGCGTTGCAGCAATGATGCAACGCTATGAGCTTCCTGATGATATGCCTATCAAGGCAAAGATTGTTACTAAGCTTGTTGAAGGTGCTCAGCGTAAGGTTGAGGAAGTCAACTTTGCAATGCGTAAGAACGTCCTTGATTACGACGATGTTATGAACAAGCAGCGTCAGGTCATTTACGCAGAGAGAAACAAGATTCTTGATGGCAAGGATCTTATGGAGCTCATCGAGACGGTCACTGCTTCTAATACTCAGCGCATTTGCGAGGAGTTCTGCTACGGAGACGCTGACGAGTGGGATCTTGAGGGTCTTGAGAAGTGGCTCACCGAGCTTACTGGTAAGACAGATCTTCCAGAGTTTACCGAGGACACTAAGTTTGAGCAGCTTGAAGAGGATGTCACCGCTTTTGTTCAGAAAACCTTTGACGAGAAGACCCAGAAGCTCGGAGAAGAAGTCATGCGTGAGCTTGCTGCTCAGGTAATGCTTCGCGTCATTGATACTCGTTGGATGGCATACCTCCAGGAGATGGATTACCTAAAGACCGGTATTGGTCTTCGTGGTTTTGGTCAGCGCGATCCTCTGGTTGAGTATAAGACCGAGGCATACGAGGCATTTACGCTGCTGGTAAACACCATGTATGAGGACTTCCTCCGTACTATTCTCCGCCTTGAGCTGGTTAATCGTCCACGTCAGAATACTGAGGCAGAGGCCTTCCAAAATGCCCACTATTCTGGTGGAGAAGAGACCGACGGCGATCAAAAGGCACTTAAGCAAGGCAAGAGCATGCTTAAGAATGCCGCAGCTATTGGAAAGAGTCCACAGGGAACCGGCGCCAGCCAGTCTTCTGTATCAACCTACCGTAAGTCTGACGATCCAAATCCTTACGTCAACGTTGGTCGCAATGACCCTTGCCCATGTGGAAGTGGCAAAAAGTTTAAGAACTGCCACGGCCGAAATAGGTAAGAATGGCTGATACAGAGGTTGTTTCGCTCCAAGCTTTAGCGGAGCGTCTCTCTGAGGTAGAAGGTTATCTTCACCTCACTGAGAAGCGTCAGCAAATTTCAGAACTTGAGGCAGAAAGTGCTCGTCCCAATTTTTGGGACGACGCTGAAGCTGCGCAAAAAATAATGACTCAACTAGCATCACTTCGCGATGATGTTGCTGGTATTGATAGAGCTAAAGAGAAACTCGGTGATGCTGAGGCCGCTTTTGAGCTTGGAACAGAGCTTGGAGACCAAGCATCACTCGACGAATCTCAAGCGCTTGCGGCATCTCTTGAAAAAGACTTGTCGGAGCTTGAGCTTTCAAGCTGGTTTACTGGTGAACTTGATCATGGTGATGCAATTGTTACTATTAAGCCTGGTCAGGGTGGTCTTGAGGCTCAAGACTGGTGCGAGATGCTTTTTCGCATGTATCTCAAATATTGCGATCGTCGTGGTTGGAAAGTTGATATCAACGACGCCCCTGTTGCGGAGGTTATTGGTCTTGACCGCGCAACCTTTACGGTAAGTGGCAAAAATGCTTATGGCATGCTTCGTGCAGAACAGGGCGTACATCGTCTGGTAAGAATTTCTCCTACTGACGATAAGAAACGCAGGCAGACGTCATTTGCTGGTGTAGAAGTTTTACCTGTTCTTCCTGAAGATATTGAAGTTGCTATTGACCCCAATGACCTGCGTATTGATGTCTATCATGCATCTGGTCCAGGAGGTCAGGGAGTTAACACTACAGACTCGGCAGTTCGTATTACACATATTCCAACAGGAACGGTAGTAACCTGCCAAAATGAACGCAGCCAGCTTCAGAACAAAGCTGCAGCAATGAATATCTTGCGCAGTCGTTTGTATGAGATTGAAAAGGAGAAACGCGAAGCTGAGCTGGATGAGCTTCGCGGTCCAAAGAGAGAAATCTCGTTTGGCAATCAAATTAGGAGTTATGTTCTTTATCCTTATCAGCTCATTAAGGACTTAAGAACAGGTGCAGAAACAGGAAACGTAGAGTCCGTTCTTTCAGACGGTGATCTTGATCAGTTCATCATTGCGTACCATCGCTGGGTTGTTGGCGGAAAGGATTAGTGTGCAAAAATCTACTTGGCAAAAGACCTTTAAAGATTCGTTCTTTATCGTCCTTGGCTGTGCAATTTTTGCAGTTGGCCTTGATGTATTTGAAGTTCCTAACGGACTCGCCGCTGGTGGTATTACTGGTTTTGCCACGGTAATTAGAGCTATTGCATTACCCTTTGGATTTGATTTGCCTGTTGGCATGCAAACAATCGCCATGAATATCATTTTGATGGCTTTTATTGCAAAAAGTGGAAATAGAAAATATTTGCTCAAGAGCGTCGTAGGCTTCTTGATTTCCAGCATTTTTGTCGATTTATTTGCACCGTTTTTACCAGCTCTTGTCGCCCATGATCTTATGCTTGCTGCTCTATGGGGCAGTATTATCTGCGGTTTTGGCCTTGGCCTTGTATTTAGGGCAGGTGGAAATACCGGCGGTACAGATATCATTGCTCAGGCGGTTTCCAAGCGCTTTGGTATTCCATCAGGTACCGCAATCATCATTGTTGATATTGTCATCATTATTGCAGCTATTCCGGTCTTCTCGCTAGAAAACGGTCTGTATTCTGCTCTGGCAATCTTTGTTACAGGAAAAATGATTGACTTTGTCATCGACGGACCAAGATCCGAGCGTTGCGTTTATATTATTTCTTCTGAGCACGATGCCATCGCTCACGAGATTCTCTATAACCTTAATCGTGGCTGTACGGAGCTTCAGGCGCGCGGACTGTGGAGTGGTGCGCACAAGCCTGTTCTGATGTGCGTTCTTGGTCGTACGGAGGTTGTTCAGCTGAAAGTTATCGTTTCTGAGATTGACTCCGATGCACTGGTATTTGTTTCAGAGGTCCACGAGGCAATCGGCGAAGGCTTTAAGTCATTTGAGGCTTTGGAAAGCTAATCGCTGCTAATCGCTGTTTGGCCAGTAAGCTGCTCGACAGATGGTCCTGTTGAACTTTGGCGGGTGCGTGTGGCTGGATGTAATTACACGTAAAAATTTACGATGTAAAATGGCGACCTGTAAAAGGCCGCCATTTTTGTGTTCGCTTAAGAAATAATAAAGCGCAAGTCTTACTTAGCAGGAAGAATAGAAGGAGTGACGCAGACAACATCCTTAAGTCCTGCGGCTTTGAGCTCTTTGATCTGCTCGTCAGTTGCACCTGTATCAGTAATGAGCAGGTCAATGTCTTCTGCAGAACCAAATTGGAAGTTGGAAGTAGTGCCCAGCTTAGAAGAATCTGCAACAACATAGTGCTTTCTAGAGCGCTTGAGCATCTGAGCGTTAATTGCTGGCTCAGGGGCTGTTGCAGAAGTAAGACCAAATTCTCCCGAGAAACCCGTGCAGCCCAAGAAGCATTTAGCAGCGGTAATGTGCTGGATGCACTCAAGAGCGGTATCACCAGTCATGGAAGCGCGTGGAGGACGGATGTCACCACCAGTAAGGATGATGGAAAGATCGTGGATGTCCTCAAGCAACAGAGCTTTGCCGTTGTTTGTAACAACGGTTACGTCGTGAGCATCAATCCACTCAAGCATCCCAAGAGCAACGGAGCTGGTGTTGATGAAGATGCAATCGCCATCTTCAACGTAGCGAGCGGCCTCGCGGGCAATTGCTTTGTTAGAGCGAATCTGCCTTGAGCCAGAAGGACGACCATAAGGATTAAGCAGGGTAGCAATGCCATACTGACGAGTCAGGATGCCGCGCTTCTCAAGAAAGTCTAGGTCACGTCTGATAGTCAAAGAAGAGACCTCAAAGTGATCAGCAAGCTCTAAAACACTTGCCTGTCCTTCTTTTTCTAGCAGCTCAGTAATTGCCTCGCGACGCGAATCTACGTAAGCCTTACTCCTCTTCATAAATGCCCTCCCTTTATGAGCAACATTTTTTCTTTGAATGTTCATTCATCAATAAAATAGAACATCAGAAGAAGGATATCAAGATATTTCGGAAAATAATAGTGTAAATATATATGAATGTTTTAGATTATAAAAAATTAAACATATAAACTTTACATGGGATAATAGAAGGCGCTTCGATTACGTTCATAAAAACATGAACATTTGTATAGCTACTTGGACAAAAGATGCGCTGAAAAAATATGAACAACTTTGATTACTGTTTTAGTAAAGTTGATTGAAGTTAAGAACGTTTCGTGGCATATTATCAAGTTATTAAGACTTGTCATGAGACGGCATTGAGCCAATGTGTCTCATAAAGAGAAAGGCAAGGTGGTGCTGTGTTAAGTGATCTCCTTACCGAAGACCTGGTGCAGCTCAATGTTGTAGCTTCTAACTGGGAAGATGCAATTAGAAAATCTGCACAACCACTCGTTGATAACAAAAAAGTAACTGAGGGCTATGTTGATGACATCATTAAAGGTGTCAACGAACTTGGCCCTTATATTGTTATTACCGAGCATGTTGCTCTTCCTCACGCACGTCCTGAGTCCGGCGCACTTGAGCCTGCAGTAGGCATTACCGTGCTTAAGGATTCCGTCGAGTTTGGCAGCAAAGACAACGATCCAGTTAAGTTTCTTTTCCCACTTGCAGCAAAAGATAGTGAAGGCCACCTTAGTGCCCTTCAGTCTCTTGTTGAATTGCTGAGCGATCCAGATTTCTTTGCTCAGCTTGAAAAAGCTCAGTCACCAAAAGATGTTGTGGACCTTGTCCACGCAAAGGAAGGTAGGTTGTAATGGCTGATAAGAAGTTCCACGCACTGGTTTGCTGCCGTGCAGGTATGGGTTCTTCCATGATGCTCAAGATCAAGATTGACCAGGTCATCAAAGAGAATGATCTTCCAATCGAGACTGAGCACGGTAATCTGGATTCCCTGATTGGTTTCAATGGCGATCTTGTCATCACCATGTCTGACCTCACCGATGAGCTCAACGCTGACGATCGCGTTCCTTCTGCAGTTGGTATTACCAACATTGTCGACAAGGAAGAGATGAAGGAGAAGCTCACCGCTTGGCTCGCAGAGCACAACGCATAAGCTCCCCTTTGTATCTTTTTGGCGGGAGTTTCTCGTCATACGCAACATGAGTTGCCTTCGGCGAGAAGCTCTCGCCAAACCTTTGACAAGAGGTACTTGTCACTTGATTTAGAGAACTTATCTGAGTAGGTTCGTCGGTTTATTTGCTGAAAGGGATTTAAGCATGCTCAATGCAATTCTCATGCAGCTCAGAGATACAGCCGTCATCATGGGCATTATTGCTCTTGTCGGCCTCTTGCTGCAGAAGAAGTCCGCTGTGGACGTCTTCTCCGGAACTGTGAAGACCATTATTGGCTTCATGATCTTCAACATTGGTTCTAGCGCTATGTCTGCTCAGGTCAACATCTTCAGCGACATGTTTAGTCGTGCATTCGCTGTTAAGGGTGTTGTAACCCAGGTTGAGGTCGCAACTGCTCTTGCACTGAATACCTATGGTACTGAGGTTGCTCTTGTAATGGTCCTTGGCTTCATCATGAACCTTGTGTTTGCCAAGATTACCCCATTCAAGTCCGTCTTCTTGACTGGTCAGCACTTCCTGTACTTCTCCTGCGTACTCGCACTGGTCTTCATTGCTCTTGGTCTCCCAATGTGGGTCACCATTGTTCTTGGTGGTGTCATCCTCGGCTTCTGCGGTGCTGCACTACCTTCGTTGTGTCAGCCATTCGTCAACAAGCTTGTTGGTGGAGATTCCATCGCAATCGGCCACTTCAACTGCATCGGTTATGCTTTCTCCGGTTACGTTGGAAAGCTCTTTGCTAAGAAGAATGAGGAGGAGGGCGAGAAGGAAGCTAAGGAGCTTCCAGAGTTCTTCAAGCTCTTCAAGGACTTTGTCTTCTCCGTTGCTCTCTTCATGATTGTTCTGTTCTACGTTGTTACTATCGCATGTCTTGTCACCGGTCACTTTGGTGACACCCTTGCAAACAACAAGCCATTCACCAGCTATTTTGGTAACGATGTGTGGTGGATTTGGCCATTCCTTGCTGGTCTTCAGTTTGCTGCTGGTATGTCCGTTCTTGTTTACGGCGTCCGTCAGTTCATCGCTGAGATCACTGCTGCATTTGTCGGCATCTCCGAGAAGCTCATTCCAGATGCACGTCCTGCAGTCGACTGCCCTGCAATCTTCCCATTTGCACCAAACGCTGTCATCATCGGCTTCATTGGCTCCTTCCTTGGCGGCCTTGTTGCAATGGCACTTATGGTTGCATTCCACAGCCCAACCATCATGATTCCTGCAGCAGGCATCTGCTTCTTCTCTGGTGGTACTTGCGGCGTTTGTGGTTACGCTTATGGTGGATGGCGTGGTGCTCTTCTTGGCTCCTTCCTGGTTGGTATCTTCCTGACCGCCGGTCCTCTGATTCTCTATCCTGCATTCGCACAGCTGGGAATTGCAGAGGCATCCTTCCCTAACGTTGACTACAACATCGTTGGTTCCATCATCTACGGCATCGGCTCCCTCTTTGGTCTTGCCTAAGCCTAGATTTCTGTAGTACCTACTCAGCTCTACGGTTTCTTAGGGCGCTCGTGGAAAGCCCGCGGGCGCCCTTTTAAAAGCTTCACAACAAGGAAAAACATGGCAGACGAGAAGAACAACAAAAGTGTTACTGAGTCAGTGCTTGGCGATATGTTTGGACTCAGCGTTGACAAACAGCCTGCTCCAGAGCTTCCCAAAGATCAGTTAGTTCTAGAAGTTCTTGAAGATAGAACTCGTTTGATGGTTCAGGGAATTCTGTACTTGCTCCTGGCGTTTGCTGCTCTTGCTCTGACATTTTTCTTTTGGGTTTACGCCAATGTAAGTGGCAATATTTTGGGTCTTGTCGGTGTTATTGCAGGACTCACCATTACGTGGTTTGCATCACGAGCCATGGGAAAACGCTTTAGTCGTTTTGCCAGCGGTATTCATGTTATTGATTTTGGACAGAAAAACGTATTTATCTTTGCAAAATCCGACAAGAGAAAAGCACTTGTCGTTCCTTATACCAAGATTAAAAGCTACAAACTCATCCGACAGGGCAAGGCGCTCCGCCTGCTTCTTGAAGGCGCTTGGGTAAGCCATCCTTCCGGATTTGAATTTGTAGACATTAACCGTCCTTTTATGGCCAACGCTCTCGATCAAATTCAAGAGCAGATCGAGCAGCTTATGGCTCAGCACAAGGTCAAAGAGACGCGTTAGCTCAGCATGTAGTAAGTGTCTTTGAGCGCTGCCTCATAGACAGATAAGGAGTTGTAATGGCAACTGAAAAAGAGCAGGTTCAGGAGTTTCTCTCCATTGTGGGAAAGTCACTTCATCAGTATGTAGAGAGCATTGATTTTGATGCGCTTTCTGCAGCTAAAAAGCTTATTTTGGATGCAGAGGCAAAGGGTGGCCGTCTGCACGTAACCGGTATTGGTAAGCCAGGTCACGTCTCTGGTTATGCTGCATCGCTTTTCTCGTCAACCGGAACTCCAACCTACGAGCTTCACGGTACCGAGTGCGTTCACGGATCTGCTGGTCAGACTCGTCCTGGTGACGTGGTCATTGCTATTTCCAACTCCGGCGAGACAGGCGAGCTCAAGGCTACCGTTACCTGCCTTAAGAACGTTGGCGTGCACATTATTGCGCTGACCGGAAATCCTAACTCTTGGCTGGCAAACGAGGCAGAAGTTGCCCTTATTGCAGGCGTTGAGCAGGAGGGCGATTCCATGAACAAGCCACCACGCGCCTCAATTCTGGCTGAGATTATGGAGCTCCAGTGCCTCTCTATCCTGCTTCAAAACGAGTACGGCCTTAACCCAGAGCAGTACGTTAAGTGGCATCCTGGTGGAGCTCTTGGCGCGTCCATTCGCGAGGGCAAATAACCACAGATAAACACCGCAATAGGTACAGAGGAGTTTATATGTCAACATTTAAGGGTGTTATTGTCCCTATGGTCACGCCGTTTAACCGCGACGAAGAGCAGTCTATTAATTATGATGCAGCTGAGCAGCTTCTAGAAAAGCTCATCTCCGAGGGCGCTGACGGTATCTTTACGTTTGGTTCTAACGGTGAGTTCCACGTTTGTAACCCTGACGAGAAGATCAAGTTCTCCAAGTTTATTATCGAGAAAACCGCAGGTCGTCTTCCTGTTTATGTAGGAACCGGCGCTTGCTCAACAAAAGAGGCTCTCTACATGAGCCGTGAGGCAGAGGCAATTGGTGCAGACGCACTTTCTGTCATCAACCCTTACTTCCTGGGCATTTCTGATCAGCAGCTGGTCGAGTACTTCAAGACAGTTGCTGCAAGCGTTAAGATTCCTGTCCTTCTATACAACATTCCTAAGGGTACCGGCAAAAACATCTCTAAAGAGGCAGTTGAGCAGCTGGTAACCATTGAGAATATCAAGGGTATTAAAGACAGTTCTGGCGACATTGATAACCTCAAGGATTATCTGGACGCTGCCGCTGGTCACGACGTAGACGTACTTGTTGGCTCTGACGGAAAGATTTCCGAGGCTCACGCCCTTGGTGCTCAAGGCACAATTGCTGGTACCGCAAACCTTATTACCAAGGTTGTCGTTGACCTTTGGAAGGCTCTTGAGGCAGGAGATGCAGAGGAAGCAGCTCGCCTGCAGGCAGAGATTGAGCCAATTCGCGACATCCTTCACCTTGGAAGCACCCCTCAGACGCTTAAGCGTTCTCTTGAGCTTGCTGGATACCCTGTTGGTCCTGCTCGTTTCCCCGTTACCGAGGTTGCAGAGGGTGTTGACGAGAAGATCTATGCAATGCTTGACCATTACGGAATTGCTCATAACTAAGAATCAAAAAAACGGGTTTCTCGCCAGCTCAATAGGGTAGAGCGAGATACATTTACAAGGAGATGTTGTATATGAAGATGCAGAAAGCTGCTGTTTCTCAGGCACTGGTAGATACCTGTGCGTTTGCAGTTGTTCGCGTCCCAACAGTTGAGCGTGGTATTGAAATTGCTGAGGGTCTTGCAGAAGGCGGCGTTCATGCAATGGAGATTAGCTACACCCTGCCAAACGCGGGCGAGGTTATTGCTGCAATTAGAGAGCGTCTTGGCGACAAGATGATTGTTGGTGCAGGTACTGTTATGGAGCCAACAACTGCTCGTCTTGCTATCATGGCTGGCGCTCAGTTCATTGTTGCTAACTGCGGCTCTGATGAGGTTGCTCGTATGTGTAACCTGTATCAGATTCCTTACGCACCTGGTTGTACCACAATGACTGAGGCAAACCACAGTCTTGAGATGGGCGCTGCCTTTATTAAGTGCTTCCCAATTTCCAACGTCTATGGTCCTGAGCTGGTTAACCTCTTTAAGACTCCAACTCCTTGGATGCCTCTGATGGCTTCTGGCGGCATTAATCTTGACAACCTTGCTGAGTGGCTTGAGCGTGGCGTTGATTGCTGCGGCATGGGAAGCCTGCTTACTAAGGGCTCAAAAGAGGAGATTGCCGCTAACGCAGCTAAGGTACGTGCCATCATTGATGAGACACGTGCAAAGATGCAGACTGCGTAACAGGTGCAGAACTAACTTGCAGACAGCGTATAACTAACGCTCAGCAGCGTTTTTCTCGCGATTTTTAGACCGTCTCTTCTGAAAAGAAGAGGCGGTTTTTCTGTGGATGAACTGCGTGACGTATAACATACCTGCACTTTTGGTAAAATAAATTCTGTATCTGTCTCTTCGGAGTAAGAAAAGGAGCAACTGTGGCTAATCATTTTCGCACTGATGAGCAACAGGAGTCCTCGTTTGATGACCGTTTTGGGGTAATTTCTCAGGATGATCTGAACCAGCTTGACCAGCAAGACGTTGGAGCTGATCAAGTTGAAACTCAGGACTTTTCTGCTGATGTGCCAGTGGCCCAGGCTGCTGAACCTGTAACAACTGTATCTGATCCATTTGCTTCTGGAGCAGAAGCTGTACACGTGGTAACTGCTGAGCAGCAAAACAACCCTGAGCAGGCACCTCTTGATCGTGCAAAGTTTTTTGCAGATCTAGCTCAAGATGCACCTAAGGTAGAGCGTACTGGTACTCCAACCATTTCTTTCAAGAACGCTTCGCTTGTGTATCCATCGCAGCCAAACCGTCCAGCACTTGATAACATCAGCACTGACATCTATCCAGGTGAGTTTGTCTTTGTTGTTGGACACTCTGGTTCTGGCAAGTCTTCTCTCTTGCGTCTTATTACACGCGAGCAGAAGGCAACCCACGGACAGGTTATTGTTGCTGGTCAGGATCTTACGCGTATGCGTAATTCCAAGGTTCCTTATCTGCGTCGCCAGATTGGCACCGTCTTCCAGGACTTTAAGCTGCTTCCAGACAAGACCGTCTATGAGAACGTTTCCTTCGCACTTGAGTGCATTGGCAAGCCTCGTCCTGTTATTGATATTCAGGTTCCAGAGGTTCTGCGTCTGGTAGGCCTTGGTCAAAAGATGAGCGCTTACCCAGACCAGCTATCCGGTGGTGAGCAGCAGCGTGTTTCTGTTGCTCGCGCAATGGTTAACCGCCCACCACTGCTTATCTGCGACGAGCCTACGGGTAACTTGGACCCAGCAATTTCTCTGGGCATCATGAAGCTTCTTGACCGCATTAACCGTGCGGGCACTACGGTTGTAATGGCAACACACGATCGCGAGATGGTTGACTCTATGCGCAAGCGCGTTATTGCGCTTGAGGCTGGTCACATTGTCCGCGACCAGGAGAAGGGAGGCTATGGCTACTATGGGGCTCTCTAATTTTGGATATTCTCTGCGTGAGGCCGGAAGCCACTTTAGAAGGAACTGGTCTACCGCTCTTGGCGCTATCGTAACCATCTTCTTGTCCCTGTTTATCATCGGTCTGTTTGTTCTTGGCTCTGCTCTTATCGAGAACATGGTAGGAAGTGTCGAGAACCGCGTTACTATCCAGGCGTTTCTTTCGGATGACGCAGATCAGGCTGCAGTAACTGCTTTCCAGCAAGAAGTTCAAGGCTGGGATACGGTTGAGTCTGTAACCTATAAGAGCAAAGAGCAGGCTCTTGAGGAGTACCGCACAACCATGAGTTATCGCAATGCTTCTGATGCTGTTTCTGCTCTTGATGGCCAGAATCCAATTCCTGCATCTCTTGTGATCAAACTCAAGGATCCTAAGGATGTTCAAGACGTTGCCCAGCGTATTGCCTCTTCATCATCTTTTGCAGCCATTGCAGACAATAAGAGCAATCCGTCTGGTGATGTTCAGTATGGTCGCGAGACCGTTGAGCGTTTGTTTAGCGTAACAGCATACATTCGTATTGGCGCTATTGGCCTTGTTGGACTTCTGGTGTTTGTTGCCTTTGTCTTTATTAACAACACCATTCGCCTTGCTATTAATGCTCGCCGTCGTGAGATTGCAATCATGCGTTTGGTTGGTGCATCTAACGGCTTTATTCGCGGACCATTCCTTATGGAAGGCGTGCTTGAGGCTCTTATCGGCGCTCTTCTCGCCATTGTCGTTTTGGTTGTTGGAGCCCACATGCTTCTCCCGGTTATGGCAGAAAGCATGACCTTCTTGACCTTTGCTATTCCAACAACGGTCATGCTGGGTATGAGTGGCCTTCTGTTGCTCTTAGGTTTGCTTCTGGGACTCTTTGGCTCTGCTATTGCTATGGGCCGCTATCTGAAGGCATAGCAACTAAGCAACCTGGTACTTCAATTGTCAAAGTGAAGTATCAATTAAGAAAGTTTTTTGCATAAAGATTGCAAGGTAAGACCTCGTGAATACCGTTCACGGGGTCTTTTTGCGTTAAACGGTATTTACCAATTTGCAGGTAGAATGATATTTTTAAGGGTGAATTGTTAGGCCACGTACTTGAATAGGGGCCAAGTATGGAGACCAACCTGCACAAATTCCAGGCTTTTACTTCCGCGGCATATCACAGTAGCTTTACGGTGGCGGCAGAAGAGCTGGGATGCACTCAGTCGTCTATTAGTCGCATGGTGGCAAGTCTAGAAAAAGAGTGGGATGTCCGCTTGTTTAACAGGCATGGTGGCTATGTAAGTCTGACTCCTGAGGGAAAGACGCTTTTGCCTGTTGCAGAAGAGGTGTGCCAGGCATACAGCAAGTTGAGCAATCAAGTTAATCGCGTCAGTGCCATTGAGATGGGCAACCTTGTTATTGCTGCGCCTTCGAGTTTTCTTTCACGAGCACTGCCTGGCCATCTGAAGAAGTACATGACTGACCATCCAAACATCAAAGTTGAAGTTATCGAATGCACCTACGGCGAAGCCCTGCGTCTTATTAGCAAGGGTAAAGTGGATATTAGTTTTACTATGACCCGCGCAACTGAGCAGGGATTTACTTCAACTTTATTTGATCATGATGAGGTTATTGTTGTATCTCAAAAGGGACATTACGAGAAGGACCTTGAGACAATTCCTGTTAAGCGTCTTATTGAAGAGCCCTTTATCGTTGATATTGAGACGGCTCCTCTGCTTCAGAAGCAACTCAAAAACGCACGCATGACGTTTGCGTCATCGGATTCATTCACCATTATGTCCATGGTAGAGTCAGGTCTTGGTGTAAGTTTGTTGCCACTTGAGGCAACAAAAGGTACAAATTTTGATATTGATGTACATCATCTGGAGACTCCCGTACATCGTAATGTCTTTATTACACATCGTGTAAAAGGCGAGATGTCGCGTACTACAGAAGAGTTTTTAAAGTATTTGAGTTAAAGATTGATGCATAGTTGTGTACGTTAACTATTTGAAAATTGCATAACTGTTATTAGATTTTGGTAAAGATGTAAAAAGATTTAACTACCGCTCGCGGTTGTAGCCTTTACGCTTACGGGTTTATCTGACGCCCAGAGGGCGCTACTTCTTTTTTCAAATGGCTTCGGGTGCAAACATAGTCTCATCAAGTTCTTCGTCCGAGTAATTACGGGAAGGAGTGGGACATGGCAGAAAATGCCGAGGCACCTGAGATGCAAAAGTCGTTGAGTCTATTCAACTTCTTTACCATCGGATTTGGTGCGATCATTGGTACCGGATGGGTGCTCCTGGTAGGCGACTGGATGGTTCTTGGTGGAGGACCATTCCCCGCGATGATCGCATTCGCAATTGGCGCAATTTTCCTTGTACCAATTGGATGTGTTTTTGGCGAGCTTACTGCTGCTATTCCAATTTCTGGTGGCATCATTGAGTACGTCGACAGGACATTCGGCCGCCCAATGGGCTTCTTTACCGGCTGGATGCTCCTTCTGGGTAACGCTCCACTGTGCCCTTGGGAGGCAATTGCTATTTCCACGCTTCTCACCGACCGCTTTGGTGCATTCCCTATTCTTTCTTGGCTTAGGTCCGTTAAGCTCTACACCATTCTTGGTGCAGATGTTTACCTGTGGCCAACAGTCATCGCTCTCTGCTTTGCTGCCCTAGTCATCTTCCTTAACTTCAAGGGTGCTGGCGCAGCAGCTAAGCTTTCGAGCTTCCTTACCAAGGCTCTGCTGACCGGTATGATTCTTGCAATGGTTATCTCCTTTGCAACTGGTTCTCCAAGCAACGGCCTCCCCCTCTTCTCCCAGGCAACTGAGGTTGCTGGCGGCGAGGGCACAAAGGCTACCAGCTTCTTTGGTGGCGTCATTGCGGTTCTTGTTATGACTCCATTCTTCTACGCTGGTTTCGATACCATTCCACAGCAGGCAGAAGAGGCTTCTGCTGACCTTGACTGGAAGAAGTTTGGTATCATCCCTGCACTTGCACTTATGGCATCTGGTATCTTCTATCTCATCTGCATCTATGCATTCGGAACCATGATTGACTGGCACGAGTTTGTTAAGTCTTCCGTTCCTGCACTTGCAGTTCTCGAGCGCATCAACCTGTTCTTCTACATTGCAATGCTCATCATTGCAACACTTGGACCTCTGGGCCCAATGAACTCCTTCTTTGGTGCTTCTACTCGTCTGATGCTTGCTCTTGGTCGTAAGAAGATGCTCCCAGAGTCCTTCGCAAAGATCGACCCTAAGTCCGGCGCACCTCTGACCGCAAACATGTTCATGGCTGGCCTGACCCTTGTTGGTCCATTCCTTGGCCGCAACATGCTTGTTCCTCTGACCAACGTTGCTTCTCTCGGCTTCATCTTTGCATGCACCATGGCTGGCGTTGCCTGCCTGCGTCTGCGTCAGACCGAGCCAGACCTGCCTCGTCCTTACAAGGTCAACGGTGGTATCGCAGGTATCCTTGCTGCAATTCTTGCTGGTAGTATCATCATCGGCCTGATGGTTGTTCCTTTCAGCCCTGCAGCTTTGAAGCCAGTTGAGTGGATCATCACCATTTCTTGGATTGTCATTGGTATGGCCATCTTCATGATCTTTGGTCGTCAGTCTGAGAAGGCAGCAGCATAAGTTGCTTGCAAGCTCTAAAGGTTTCATCGGTACGTTGAACTAAGCACGTTATTTGTTTCTTTAGTTTGGATTTTTTGCGCCCAAAAAGGGTGGGCGCAAAAAGATAGTATTTATCATTTACTAGAGGGGGAAAGAAATGAGTAAGATTGCTTTTGTAGGCGGAAAGCTCGTTGACGGCACTGGCGCCGCTCCTGTTGAGGATTCTCTTGTCCTCGTAGACGACAAGAAGATCGCTTATGCTGGTCCTCGCACTGAGGTTCCAGAGGGCTATGAGGTCCGTGACATCCAGGGCCGCACCATTATGCCAGGTCTTATCGACACTCACCTGCACTTCTCCGGCAACCTAACCGACAACGATAACGACTGGGTTATCGAGTCCGTTGCTCAGAAGCAGGCATGCGCAGTCAAGCAGTCCTGGGACGCTCTCTCCCACGGTCTTACCACCGTCTGCGAGATTGGCCGCAATGGTATCGCAATTCGTGACCTCGTTAACATGGGCGTCATGGAGGGACCACGTATCTACGCTACTGGCCTTGGCTTCTGCCGCGTTGCTGGTCACGGTGACTGCCACCAGCTCCCACAGGAGATTTCCAAGAATGGTCACCCTTGGGGCGACCAGGTAGACGGTCCTTGGGATCTTCGTAAGGCAGTTCGTCGTCGTCTTCGTGAGAACCCAGACGCAATCAAGATTTGGGCAACCGGTGGCGGCATTTGGCACTGGGACTCCGGTCGCGATCAGCACTACTGCTACGAGGAGATCAAGGCAGTTTGCGACGAGGCAGCAATGGTTGGCATTCCTGTTTGGTCACACTCCTATAACAGCTTCTCCGCAGCTTATGACTCCGTCCGTTGCGGCTGCGAGCAGATGATTCACGGCTTCGAGCTTGATGCAAAGACCATGGATCTTATGTGCGAGCAGGGCACCTTCTTTACTCCTACCATCGGCTTCCTGCCAACTTGGTACGGAACTTATCCACCAGAGTGGACTCCAGAGCTTGACGCATTCCCAGGCGATACCGTCGTTGAGAAGGGCCTCAACCGTACATACGAGAACCTCCGTGCTGCTAACGAGCGCGGCGTCACTCTCACCATCGGCTCCGACTCCTTCAGCTTCGTAACTCCTTACGGCTGGGTCACCATCGACGAGATGTATGACTTCGTTGAGAAGGCTGGCGTCACCATTCTTGAGACCATCAAGGCTGCTACCCTTAACGGCGCTAAGATGGTTCACCACGAGGATGAGTTTGGCTCCCTCGAGGCTGGCAAGCTTGCTGACCTCCTGGTTGTCAAGGGCGACGTTGCTGCTAACATCCGCGACCTTACCCCAGATAACATGGAAGTTATCATGAAGGAAGGCAGCGAGGTTATTCGCGGCACCTTCTAAGAGGTAAACCAATCCCTTCTGGAGCCCCTATGCAGTCTCTGCATAGGGGCTCTTTTTGTGTGTGCAGGGATGGCGAGAAACCCAGCGAGGGCCGCGACACCCGTCGAAATACTCAGCGGAGTCCTTGGAACTTCTCGCCTTATCTGGACATCGTCTATCACAAGGCACTTTAGGGTACATATCAGAAGATTCATTGGGTCAGCGCAAAAGGCGCTGGCTTCTACCTACAGGAGGATTTTTGGCTAGAAAACGCATACATAAAGGAAACCGTCGTCAGGGACGTGCAAAAGTCTCAAAGCGACCATCGGCGCTGCTTACAGGCACGCTGAGCCTTTCTCGCCCAGGAGTTGCTACCGTAAGCACCCCTGAGGGAACGTATGCGCTGGCCAAGCACGGTATTCACGAGGCAATGCACGGAGATGAGGTCCAGGTTTCGCTTGTCTCGGCCAAGGGGAAGACTCCTCTGGCAAACGTGCGTTTTGTGCTTACGCGAGCTACTCAGACGTTTTTGGGCATCTACCACGACGCCGGTCCACTTGGCGCTGTGGTGCCGCTGGATAGCCGCATCCAGCGCGATTTCTTTGTGCTTCCCGAAGATCCTTCTGTTGGACGTCATTACGTTTTTGAGGGCGACGTAGTTGTCGCGCGCATCACGGAGTATCCAACGCGCAAAAGCGCTGCTGTAGTCACTATTGAACGTCGCGTGGGATCAGCCGAAGATCTGGACATGAACGTCGAGGCAACCATTGCTTCATATGGTCTGGCAACAGAATTTCCTATCAAGGCGCAAAGACAAGCCGAGAAGATCTCCGTTGACGCAGATAAAGCGCTTGTGGAAGACGTTTCAAGACACGATTTGCGAGAAAATTTGTGTATCACCGTAGACCCCGCGGATGCTAAAGACTTTGATGATGCTGTTGGTGCGCGCAAGCTTGAAGACGGCGGCTTTGAGCTGTGGGTTCATATTGCAGACGTGGCTCACTATGTGAAATGGGATTCTCCCATTGATCTGGAAGCTCGCATGCGCACCTGCTCGGCATATTTAGTTGACCGCGTGTTGCCTATGCTTCCAGAGAAACTCTGCAACGACGTGTGCTCTCTGCGACCAGCTGAAGACAGGCTGGCCATGTCGGTTAAGATGACTTTGAGCAGCTCAGGCAAGATTCTTGGCGCAACGGCCATGAATTCCGTTATTCGTTCACGAGCAAGACTTAGCTACGACCAGGTAGATAGCTATCTGCAAGGAGATACTGCGGCACTTGACTCGGCCGTTTCTGCAGAAGACGCTGGCGCAATCAAAGAAATGATTGGCGTGCTCAATCAAATCCGCGCGCTTAGAGAAGAAATTCGCGAGAAACGCGGCTCAGTAGATTTTGAGAGCGTGGAAACGCGCGTAGTGCTTGACGAGAATAACAAGCCAGTTGGAGTCTCGGTGCGAGAGCGTACTCAGGCAACGGGGCTTATTGAGGAAGCAATGCTTGCGGCTAATGAGAGTGTTGCGCACATGCTCAGCCAGCACGACCTTGAGTCAGCATATCGAGTGCATGAGCAGCCTTCGCCAGAGTCACTTAAGCTTGCGGTTACTCCGCTTGTGGCGATGGGAGCACTTGAGCCAGACGTTGCGTCTCGTATTGCTATTGGCGATCAGACTGCATTGCAAGAAGCGTTGGAGTCAGTGCATGGTACACGTTATGCTCGCGTGGTAAATGCGCAGCTGCTCAGGGCCCAAAAACGAGCAATCTATCTGCCAACTAATCAGGGTCACTTTGCCTTGGGAGCAGATGCGTACTGTCACTTTACCTCGCCAATTAGGCGCTATCCTGACGTGATAGTTCACCGCACGCTTAAGCGTTTACTTCGTGGTCAGACGGCATCTCGCGCAGAGCTGAGCGCGCTCCCAGATATCTGTAGCACCTGCTCTGAACAGGAGCGCAAGGCAGATGCGGCAGCTCGCGCTACGCAAAAGATTAAGCTGGCCGAGTACTATCAGAGCCGTCTGGGAGAAGAAACGTGGGGAACCATTGACGGCTGCGAGCGCTTTGGCCTGTTCATTACGCTGGATGGTACCTACGCCGATGGTCTTCTCGCCGTGAGGGACTTGGGCCACGAATGGTATGTGTATGACCAGGAGACGCTGGCACTGATAGGGGAATCAACAGGCAAAACGTATCGAATTGGCGGACGTGTACGCGTGAAGATTTCTGGCGTAAATGTGGCTCGTGGCCAGATTGATTTGGCACTTGTGGAATAATAAGCAGGTAGATTACGTGCAGGTTTATAATGTGCCCGCACAGATGATTGCATGATTGATATTGAATGATAGGTGAGTAAGATGGCACTTTCGGCACTTTC
This sequence comes from Lancefieldella parvula, assembly GCF_963530955.1. Classification (GTDB taxonomy): domain Bacteria; phylum Actinomycetota; class Coriobacteriia; order Coriobacteriales; family Atopobiaceae; genus Lancefieldella; species Lancefieldella parvula_A. The sequence goes on from NZ_CAUSFQ010000009.1 coordinate 20,939, forward strand.
AGATGAGCTGATGCGCGCTGAAGGCATGATGATGCAGGACCAGAACGAGGAGGCGCTTGAGCTGCTGCTTCGTTTGGCTGAAGACGCTGAGGAGTATGTGGACCGCAACTGCCAAACCACAGATGAGGTGCAGTATTTTGCGTTCCCTACGCTGTTTGACCGTTTGGCGTACAGACGCGTGGAGAACGATCCTCGCAAGCTTGAGGATGTTGCTGAGCCGTTTGATCGCCTGTACGGAGACCTTGCAATGGCTTACGTGCGCACCGGCGATTACGAAAACGCCATGACTGCGTTGAAGACTGCGATTCGTTGGAATCCAATGAACTGCGGATTTAGGCTTGATCTGGCCGATCTGTTTAAGATTGCGGGCGATATTCGTGAGCATATGGCTCTGACGTTTGGTGTGTTTGAGCGCGCAAGTGAGGCAAGGCATCTGACCAGGGCGTTTTTGAACTTTGCGGCATGGTTTGAGGCTCAAGGTAGGCTCGAGCAGGCCGCGGCATGCTTGAGGGCCGCCCGTCGCTTTGAGGTTAAAGACAGCACTCTTGAGGCTGCGCTTGATCAGGCTGCGGGCACTCCTAAAGACCCTGACGGCCTTACCGACGAAGAAGCAAATGATCTACTAGAGGCAGAGGGTCTGCCAACAGGCGCAAACGCCGAGATTGCGGTTTGCCTGCTGATGTGCGCGCAGGATTGTGCCGCCATGGGCGACAGAGCTACCGCAACTGAGATGACCATTCGCGCTCGCGATCTTGTGGGCGAGCAGGCAGCTCTTACGCTTCTGCAGCTTGTCCGCGACGCCGCAATCTCCGAGGGCTTTACCGCAGGTGGCAATCACGTATCTGCTGACGCGACAGGCAATGTATCTGGCGAGAAAACCGATGCAGCAGAAACTTCAGACGGGGAAGGCAAGTAAGCATGGCCGAGACCCAGGGAAAACAGCAGGGTAAGAAGTCGATTGCACGCAATCGCTCCGCTCGCCATGAGTACGAGATTGGCGAGACCTTTGAGTGTGGCCTGGTGCTTACTGGCACCGAGGTCAAAAGCCTGCGTGAGCGTGGCTGCCAGCTAACTGATACATTCTGCCTCATTCGTGACGGCGAGGCGTGGATTCACGGCATGCACCTGCACCCATACACAAATGGCGGCGTGTGGAACGTTGACCCAGATAGAAAGCGCAAGCTGCTGCTTCACCGCAGGCAGATTGACTATCTTGATGGAAAGCTTCGCCAGAAAGGCTTGGCACTGGTTCCGCTTGAGATCTACTTTGACGAGCATAACCGCGTTAAGCTGCTGATTGCGCTTTCGCAGGGCAAAAAACTCTACGACAAACGCGCGTCTGCAGCCAAGCGTGATTCTGACCGCGAGATTCAGCGAGCTCTCAAGGAGCGCAGCCGCTAGTAGTGCGTCGCTGCCGTACGCGAGCGTACCGCCGGAAGCGGCTGGCGCTCGGAGCACGCCGAACTTCTCGCCAAAAAATTTCGTGCGAATTTTATGAGAATCATTCCTATTTTCGGAATAATGCTTTAGAATCACTCAAGATTTGTTACTATCTGCATGAGCACTTAACCGCGGATAAGGGCCACGGTTAGTTGCCGTCCGCGTTAAATGCGCGAATAGAAGGAAAAGCGCGTAAGCGCTTGGAGAGAGGAATAAAAATGACAGAGAAGACTTACAAGTTTGTTTGCACCGTTTGTGGCTACGAGGTTGAGGTTGACACTCCAGAGCTTCCTGAGGACTATGTTTGCCCAGTTTGCGGCGTTGGTCCTGAGATGTTCGAGCTCGTCGAGGAGTAAACTCCCCACAAATTAGTCGGATAGGTTATCTGTGCAAGATTGCACGTTGGTAACCTCTTTGATGATCACCCAAACAAAAACGTAAAAGCGATGTAGGATTTAACCTGCATCGCTTTTCGTATGCGACTGCGTAATATGTGCCGTTGATGTACGCAATGTGGTTGGAGTCGTCTTGAAGCACGCACTACAAATGTCAGATTCGGTGGAAGTAGCTGCATTTTTGGCCTTCTCGGGCGGAGTTATGGACGCCTATTCCTACCTGGTACGTGGCGGTGTTTTTGCCAATGCTCAGACGGGAAACTTACTGCTTTTTGGCATTAATTTGACAAGCGGTTCGTTTGAAAAGTGCCTCAAATACGCCCTTCCAATTTTGGCATTTGCCATAGGTATTGCGCTTTCATATGCCATACGAGCCATTGCGCGAGAAGAACATCTGCACTGGAGACAGCTGGCCGTTATCGTAGAGATTGCGCTTCTAGGTGTAGTTTCTTTACTTCCAACCGATATGAACCTGCTGGCAAACAGCTTGACGTCACTTGCGTGTGGCATTCAAGTCCAGGCGTTTAGAAAGCTTCACGGGCATGCGTTTGCCACCACCATGTGCATTGGTAATCTTCGTGGCGGAACGCAAGAAATTGCAGCATATATGCACACTCACGATTCATCTCACATTGAGACATCGCTGCTCTATTTTGGAACTATTTTCTGCTTTGTAGCTGGTGCGGTAGTGGGCAACTTGCTCATTCCGCTGCTGGGAACCCATATGATTTGGCTGTCACCTGCGGCGCTTCTCGTGGTTATTCTTATCATGTTTATTGATCGCGAGAAACAAGTTCTAGAAGCTCACGGTAAGTCTGCAAAGTAAGCCGTTAAGTAAGTCGCAAAGTAAGCCACAAAGTAAGCCGTTCCCAAAATAGTCATATCTTTTTTGAAAGAATGGCAGTTCGTGGGGTATACTCTCTACACTTTGAATTGTGTGCAGTGTCACTTGCGTACGCAATTCAGGAACATTGAAAACTGCATGGTGGCAGTTTCTCTCATTATTGGGGGTGACTGGATTCGACAAGGTGAGTTTGCGGTGGGCAGCAAGCCGTGGTCTCCTCGCCACGTAAAACAGGGGTAACGTCAAATTGAATTGACAACACTCTTACTTTTGAGCCTCGTATGGCTCTCGCTGCTTAATTTAGTTCAGCGCGTCTAACTGGGATTTTCTCCTGTTCTCAGGGTGACGTCATTTTAGGGAGATGCTTGTAAGGACGTAGTTGGTATGCCTTACAAAAAGATTGAACCAACTGGAGCACCAAACGCATGTTACTAAGTGTGCGGTGCTTGAGATTTAATTAGTAACTGAGCTTGGAGACACCTGCCTAGGATTTGCTTTGGACCGGAGTTCGATTCTCCGCACCTCCACCATACATTCGTTACTCATGAATGGCGAGAAACCCTGCGATTCATGAGTACTTTTTTTAAATGCAACATTGTGTTGCATATCTGCAAAAGAGCCGCACTCCGATGTATTTGGAGTGCGGCTTTTGCTGTTTAGGATTTATTTTTACGTTGGCGTTTGTTTTTTACTCGTTTAGCGGAAAGTCATAGGCTACGGGCAGTTGAGGGGTAATATTTAGTTAGCAAAATCTAACAAACATCAAAAGGCAAGTTCAGACACCATTTTCTGCACGTATAGTCCATCGCGTTGGTGGATTGCTTTTCAAATCAAATGACGGCGTGAATGGAAAATAGAATCGAGGCGAAGCAATGTCAAAGAGCGCTTCAAGGTTTCAAAAAGTGTTGATGTCATGGGTGTATCGTGGCAAAGAAATATTTAAGCCTCTTAACACTGGCGCCATTGATGAGCACGTGAGGTGCATACGTGAGTATGTGGCCAATATTTTCTTCTACACTAAAGGCAGTACTACCATCATGATTGACGCAGGGTACAGCTACGATCGCCTGCAAGAAAAGATGGACTGGCTGGGAATTGACCCTAAGGATATTCAGCATATTCTAATCACTCACCTAGATACCGATCATATTGGCGCAATTGAGTCGGACAGTGACCAGCTTTTCAGTCACGCACAGGTTTATATTGGCGATGTTGAAAATAGGTATTTAACAGGAGAAGTTCGTCGCCGTGTAATGAATGGCTGGTTTAAGCTGCCAAAGGTGATTATTCCAAATAAAAAGATACTTCTGCACGACGGGGAAGTGTTTGAAATTGATGGCATAAAAATCGAAACAATTCTTGTCCCTGGTCATACCTGGGGTCACGTGGTGTATCTGATTGATGACGAGTATTTATTTTCTGCCGATACCATCTGGCTGGGAGCAGACGGTGGTTATAGCTTTATCAATAAGCTTGCAGAAGACAACAAACTGGCTGTTGAATCGCTTGCAAGGCTAGAGGGCATTCTGCGTGAGCGCGGACCTAATCCCAAAATTATCACCGGGCATACAGGCTGGGCGGATGACATCAACTTTGTCTTTGCTCATACCGATGAGGTGTGCAACGTCAACAAACCAGTCAAAGTTCATGACCCTAAGGCACCATATGATGCTTACGATGAGCGCGATGATACTCAAGAAAGCGCGGTGAACACGCCGCTTCTTCCCTGTAATAGGTAACGACGGAGCAATAAAGAGCACGTAATAATCGCACGTTAGGACTCTGTCAGAAATGGCAGTGTCTTTTTTCAGACAGAAAGTAGTAAAAATTTTTAGAATTTCTCGTTGACATATTCCACAAGTGGAACTACTATCGTTATAAGATATTCAACAAGTGGAATATAAGGAGATGAGAGATTTGCTCAAGCAGGGAATTCTTGGTCTCTTGAATTATGGAGATATGTCCGGCTACGAGATTAAAACCATCTTTCAACAGTCGCTTAATTACTTCTGGACCGCCCAGACTAGCCAGATTTATAGAGAGCTGCAGTCGCTAGAAAAGGATGGCTGGGTTACCTCAACGCTCGTTGCTCAAAAAGGGAAGCCAGATAAAAAGGTTTTCTCGATAACTGAAGCCGGCAAAGAAGAGTTGCAGAGGTGGCTGAGGGAAGACTCTCAGTCCTCGGTGCTGCGCATTCCGCTTTTGATGCAGACGTTCTTTAGGGGCGAGTGTTCCTACGAGGAAAACCTTGCGTTCTTCAAACGAATCGCAGATAACGCCTCCTCGTTTCCTGGTGGAAGTGAGCTGGCAGCTGGCGCGGTGGCCGCTTACGCAGCTCAAATGGGTGATCCGGAGAAGGCATTGTTCTGGCAATTTACTATCGAGTACGGCAAGATGCACGAGGAAATGCTTAGGGCATGGAGCGAGAAGTGCATGAAGGAGCTGGAGGCGCACCATGAACATTCTGCTCATTAATGGCAGCCCCAAGGGCAAAGCTAGCAACTCTCTGCGTCTTGCTAAGAGTTTTATCGAGGGCGTCTCCGAGCAGCACGCCAATGAAGATGTGACTGTTGAGCAGCTCAACGTTGCCACCATGGACATCAAGCCTTGCAAGGGATGCTTCCACTGCTGGAAGAACACGCCTGGTCAGTGCATTATGTCCGACGACGAAGAAACGGTCATTCAAAAGCAGCTTTGGGCCGATCTGGTTATTTGGAGTTTTCCGCTCTACTACTTCAACGTGCCTGGACTGCTGAAGAACCTGATTGATCGCCAGCTCCCCATGAGTCTACCCTTCATGAGCGACGCAAAGAGGGGATGCGGGAGCGGCGCCCACGAGTCTCGCTACGACATGTCCGGCAAGAAGCACGTCCTAATTTCTACCTGCGGATTCTATTCTTCAGAGGGTAATTACGACAGCGTTACCAAGATGTTTGACCACATTCTTGGCCAAGGCAACTACGAGAGCATTTTCTGCGGTCAGGGTGAGCTCTTCCGCGTAAAGGAGCTTTCTGCACGCACCGACCAGTACCTTGCGCTTGTCAAAAAGGCTGGTACTGAGTATGCGCAGGGCGGAATCTCCGAGCGCACAAAAGCCGAGCTCAAAGTTTTGCTGTATCCAAAAGAGATGTTTGAGCAGATGGCGGATGCAAGCTGGGGAATTTCTCGCGATACAGCTGCTCAGAGCAACACAAACGCTGGCGAGAAACCCGTTGAGCAGCTGCCGTTTGATTATATTTTCACCACTCAAATGGCAGCCCTGTACGACAAGACGGCTTACGACGGAAAAGATCGCGTGCTTGAGATGAACTACACCGATCTTGGGCGTAGCTATCAGATTCTGCTGGGCAAAGACGG
>NZ_CAUSFQ010000010.1:0-24079 GCF_963530955.1 Lancefieldella parvula
TACCACCATCGAAGAGCACTCATCGGCCCAAGGGTCTGCTGGTTGTGGGTGAATGCCACCAAAATCCCTGACAGGACCTTGGTGCATCTGATGTACAACACATCCAGCCGCGGAAAGTACGTCAGCAAGCAGATCTGTTGCTGCACCATACATAGGATCAACTACCACGCTCGGGCGTAGCTCTTTAATAACAGACACATTAATCTGATTAAGCAGCGCACTTTTATAAGGTGTCACAATATCTGTTGTGGTAAAAGTTCCACGCTGCTCTGTTGGCTCAAGCGGCGTTGCGGATTCCACGCGCTGGAGAAAATCGCGAGAAACTGGACCTCCATTAGCAGCGCGAATAATCATGCCGCAATATTCGCAGGAAAGCTCAGTTGCAGAAATAATGAGGCCACCAGCCACATCTTTATGATGTGCACAGGCCCAGCAAACAGATGGAGTTGGGCAAAAAATCTCGGACACACGCACGTCTAAACCAAAGGAAGCCAATGTTGCAGCGGCTTCAAGAGCAGACGAATCTGCTTCAAAGCGTGTGTCAAAGCCGACAAACACAATGCCGCCAGGCAACTCCTGTGACCAAACAGTACCAAGGGCTTCTGCAAGTCTAACTACATTATCCCTGGTAAAGCCTTTATCATAGCGGGCCTGCCAGCCATCGCTGCCAAAACGGAGTATGTCGGGTCTTTTATCCAATGCGGTTGGCATAGCTGCCGAGCGCCTCTTTAAATGCTGCTGCAGAGCTCTGATCAGAGAGTGCCATACGAGCATTAGTTGCTGCCCAAGCTGCAGGAGTACCGGTATCGCAGCCCTCTTCCGCGTCGATTACCAGGGCATACATCTCTTCCTCAGCAAGCAGACGCTCCATTGCATCTGTCAGCTGAATCTCGTTGCCAGCACCAGGACCCTGAGTTGCCAGGAGCTCCATAATCTTTGGAGAAAGCAGGTAACGACCAACAATAAACAGGTGAGAAGGTGCGTCCTCTGGACGGGGCTTCTCGACAAGGCCTGTTACCTTCCAAATAGCACCCTCGCCCTCAGAGTTATCTGAAGGAGAAGAGATGCACTCACCTGCGATAATACCGTAGCGATTCACCTGATCTGCAGGGACTGGAGCAACTGCAATGACGGAAGCGCCATTGTGCTGCTTGGAAATCTCTGCCATACGGATGCACATCTGACGATCTGGAACAAAGTAATCACCGAGAAGTACAAAGAATGGCTGGTCACCTACACCGTCTGCAGCACAAAGCACGGCATGGCCAAGGCCACGAGGATTGTCCTGATAGGTAAAGGAAACAGGAAGTGCAGAAGCTGCATGGACTTTCTCGGCAAGGTCTTGCTTTCCACGAGAAGAAAGGTCTGCTTCAAACTTCTGGTCTTCAGCAAAGTAGGTTTCAATCTGTGGCTTCTCGCGAGAATTGATGATGATTACCTCATCAACCTCTTCTGGCTCAAGAGCCTCTTCTACTACGTACTGAATGACGGGCTTATCCAAAACAGGCAACAGCTCTTTAGGGGTTACCTTTGTTGCAGGTAGAAAGCGCGTACCTAGACCTGCTGCTGGGATAATTGCCTTCATGTGTTTACCTTTCACCTATGAGCCCTGTTGGCTCTGCACACCTAACGTGCGCTTGTAAGAATGACGGTTTTGCCGCCGATAAACTCAAATGACAGGCGCTTTTATACGTACCTAGCTTGCATAAGCGCCAGGTTACGTTACTTGCTTGGAATCTCAATTCCACGCTTCTCAAGGAATTCAATGAGCTTGGCCAGCGTGTCTACAGAAAGCGAGTGCTCCATAAGACAAGCCTCTGCATCTGCGGTCTCTGTGTCTACGCCCAAATCCTCCTCAAGGAAGGTGCGAAGCGCGCGGTGAGCACGCCATGTGGTACGGGCGTTTGCCTCGCCTTCTTTGGTCAGCGTGACACGACCATAACGGCTCTGCTCAACCATGTCCTGCTCTTTAAGCTGAGATAGAGCCTTGTTGACGCTTGCCTTGGAAACATCAAGGCTCTCGGCAATATCAACGGAGCGGACGCTCTTATCGTCATCTGGCTGCTCAAGCGCAATTCGATAAATTGCCTCGAGATAGTCCTCGCCGGCTTTTGTCAGCGTGTGGTCGTTTTGTACGTTATCGTTGGCCATAACTCTCCTCCGACGACTGCTTGGCAGTCTTTTTCATGCAAAATCAGTTGCGCTATGCAACGAAAATATTTCTAACACTTGAATGATACCCAAAAACGCCGCTTAGGTTTACTGGCGAGAAGAGCTGTTTGAAGATTCTGAGGACTCTTCTGAGCTTTTCTCAGCAGCTTCGGCATTTGCTTCAGCATCTGTTTGACCATTTAAGCTAGACGGATCGTCTCCTGCATCAATTACCTTCATCATCTTTGCAAGTGCATCTTCATCTACGATGACATACGACTGACCATCAATTTCTGTTCCCTCGGATGGTACGTATGCCGTATAGATATCCTTGTCAGTGTTCATGCCAATCATCTGAGTGCCCAAAGAAATAATGTCTGAGACAGATAGATCGGTAATAACCATGCTTGCTGTTGAATTGACAGTATTTGCAATGGCTACAGGGTCTCCTGTGTTCAGAATCTGAGCAATCATAGCCTTGATGAAGGTTCTCTGATGGCGCATGCGGGTGTAATCGCTGTCTGCAAAAGCGTAGCGAACACGAGTAAAGAAGAGTGCTTGAGCACCGTTCAGTTTCTGAACGCCAGGGTACAGTTCAACAACGTCGCTGAAGTTCTCTGTGTCACGCATGTACTGCTCAACGTTTACGGTTACGCCACCAAGAGCATCTGTAATGCCTGCGAGACCATCAAAGTTGACCTCTGCATAGTGGGCAATATGTACGCCGCACAGTTCATTTACAGCTTGTACCATGCCATTTGCGCCGTCATAGTAGTGGACGGCGTTAATCTTCATGTAAGAACCCTTCCACAAGACACGGGTATCTCGTGGAATAGAGAGCATAGTCACACGCTTATGGATAGGGTCAACACGCGCCAAAATAATGGAATCCGCACGATATTCAGTCTCACCTGGTCGGCCATCGGTACCCAAAAGCAGCACATAATAGGGATCGCTTGGTGCGGAAGGCTCCTGAAGCGTCTGGCGAAGCTCAGCGGTGATGACCTGCGAGTTATTTAGCTGTGCCTGAACGTTTGCATACCAGATTCCCGCGCCTACCAAGGCAGCTACAAACAGCGTTGCAAGAACGCCCAGAAGCGACCTGACTACAACTTGCTTTCTGAAGACACGCTTGCGGCGCTTGTGGTAGCCCTCAGCCTGCGTGCGACTAAAAGGAGAAGTGCCAGCTGCGGTGCCCTGACCTGCAGCGCCTTGACCTGCGGCTCCCTGACCTGCAGCGTTCTGCGAAGTATGAGCGACGGCATTAGGTGCAGTGCCCTGCGCGCTACCACCCGTAGCAGTATTTTGTGCAGCGTCAGCCGAAGCGCCCTGTGAGGCCCCGTTGTCGAGCAGTTTTGCATGCTTTGGTTTAGTTGACACAAACTATCCTTCGATAAAGTCGTCGTCTGGAATGGTAGTGCGCTGAGCATCTGCTCCCAGCGCGACGAGTTTCTCGACAAATCCTTCGTAACCGCGGTCAATGTGATGGATGGCAGAAACGATTGTTTCTCCCTCGGCCACAAGACCAGCCATAACAAGCGCGGCGCCACCACGAAGATCTGGTGACTTGACCTGCGCCCCCTCAAAGCCGGAGACGCCGCGAACAATAGCGTGATGGCCCTCGATGGTGATGTCAGCTCCCATACGAGAAAGCTCGGACGCCAACATAAAGCGGTTCTCAAAGACGTTTTCTGTGATGATGCAGGTACCCTTAGCCAGAGCAAGCAGCGTCATAGTCTGTGCCTGCATGTCTGTTGGAAAACCGGGGAATGGCAGCGTCTGGATATCGATAGCCTTAAGATCTTGCTGGCGAGAAGCCCTTGCCCACCTATCTCCGGTCTCGATGGTAATGCCCATCTGCTCATACTTCTTAAGTACCAGGCCAAGGTGATTTGGCTCGAAGCCGTGAACAGTAATAGGCTCACCAGTAAGCGCGCCAATAGCCAGGAAGGTACCAGCCTCAATGCGGTCGCCGACAACTTCATGCTCAACAGGATGCAGCTCTGTAACGCCGTGAATCTCAATAACAGGAGATCCGGCACCCTGAATGTTGGCACCCATTTTGTTGAGCATAGTAGCAAGGTCAACAATTTCTGGCTCACGAGCTGCGTTATCAATGACCGTTACACCCTTGGCAAAAACTGATGCCATCATCAGGTTTTCTGTTGCGCCAACGGAGGCAAAGGCTAAAGAAACGGTCTCGCCGGTTATGCCGTGAGGAGCGCTTGCGTGAATATTGCCGTGCTCAACCTTAAATTCAACACCCAAAGCCTCGAGGCCCAGGATGTGCATGTCAATTTTGCGAGCACCGATATTACAACCGCCTGGCATCGCCACAACAGCCTTGCCAAAACGAGAAATAAGGGGACCCAAAACAGCAGTTGATGCACGCATCTGTGCAACAAGACTGTAAGGAGTCTCCCAGCTTGTAATATCTGTGGTATCAATTTTGAGCTCGTGAAGACCAACGACTTCAATGCGAGCGCCTAACGTCTTGAGCACCTTGCCCATGACGTGAACGTCTGCAATATTAGGAACGTTAGTGAGTGTAGTAACACCAGGAGCCATGATGGTTGCAGCCATCAATTTAAGGGCAGAGTTTTTTGCACCCTCTACAGTGACCTCTCCTGTGACAGAACGGCCACCTACTACTTTTATGACGTCCATAAACCTCCGAAAACGACAGTGAGAGAATTTTACTCCTCAACCACTTGCTTCAGAAGTAGATTACACCAGTCTATCTTTTTTTCGTAGTAGGCACGACGATTATCGTCTTCTGGAAGAGAAAGCATCTGGTCAATGACGTCATCTCTTGTCTCGCGCACAACATCTGCATCAATGTCATCAACGCGACGAGCATGATCTGCCAAGATAATGACTCCTGTTGGATCGATTTCTGCGTATCCACCAGAAATCACTATCTTGGTCATAGATTCTTCATTCTCTGGATGAGGCATGTGCAGTCTTACAACACCATCGCCAAGCGCAATGATTTCTGGTGCGTGGCCTGGCCACACACCATACTCTCCATCTGCTGAAGCAAGAATCAGACTTTCAACGGTTCCTTCGTAAAGGAGCTTATCTGGTCTGACAAACTGACAAGTCAACTCAGCCATGAGAAATCCTAGTTCTGTGAGCTATCCGAAGCGGACATCTTTGCAGCGCGCTCGCGAACATCTTCGATGGTGCCTGCAAAACGGAATGCCTGCTCAGGAAGGTCATCGCACTTACCGTCAATAATCTCTGCAAACGAGCGGACAGTCTCCTCAACGGTGCAGTACACACCAGGGTTACCAGTGAACTTCTCGGCAACGTGGAATGACTGAGAGAGGAACTGCTGAATCTTACGGGCGCGAGCAACGGTGCGCTGCTGCTCCTCAGAAAGCTCGTCCATACCCAGAATTGCAATGATGTCCTGAAGGTCGGAGTACTCCTGCAGGGTCTCCTGAACTGCCATAGCAACGCGGTAGTGCTCTGAACCAACAATGGATGGATCAAGAGCAGAACTGGAGCTGGCCAGAGGGTCAACTGCTGGGTAAATACCAAGCTCGGTAATAGCACGAGAAAGAACGGTAGTTGCATCCAAGTGCGTAAAGGTTGTAGCAGGAGCAGGGTCAGTAAGGTCGTCTGCAGGGACGTAAACTGCCTGTACGGAAGTAATAGAACCTTCCTTGGTGGAAGTAATACGCTCCTGAAGCTCGCCCATCTCTGTAGCCAGGGTTGGCTGGTAACCAACTGCGGAAGGCATACGACCAAGAAGTGCGGAAACCTCAGAACCTGCCTGAGAGAAGCGGAAGATGTTGTCGATGAACAACAGAACATCCTGGCCCTGATCACGGAAGTACTCTGCAGTAGTAAGGCCTGCAAGAGCAACACGCATACGAGCTCCTGGTGGCTCGTTCATCTGACCGTAGACTAGGCAGGTCTTGTTAATAACGCCGGACTCAGTCATCTCGAGGAAGAGGTCGGTACCCTCACGAGTACGCTCTCCAACGCCGGTGAATACGGAAGTACCACCATGCTGCTGAGCCAGGTTGTTAATAAGCTCCTGAATCAGAACGGTCTTACCAACGCCAGCGCCACCAAAGAGGCCAGTCTTTCCGCCTCGAACATAAGGCTCGAGAAGATCGATTGCCTTGATGCCCGTCTCGAAAATCTCTGTCTCAGTAGTGAGCTCTTCGAAGAGAGGTGCTGGGTGGTGAATTGGATAAAACTCAACGTCTTCAGGAATATCTCCACCGTCGACTGGCTGACCCATGACGTTCCAGACGCGGCCCAGCGTAGACTCGCCTACTGGCATCATCATTGGCTTGCCGGTGTCCTTAACGCGAAGGTTACGCTGAAGACCATCGGTTGACGACATAGCGACGGTACGAACAACACCACCGGGAAGCTGAGACTCAACCTCAAGAACGGTGCTGACGTGACCAACAGGCGTGTCATCCTCTACCGTCAGTGCGGTATAGATGCTTGGAACAGGTCCGTCGAACTTAACGTCGACAACTGGTCCAACTACGCGAACGATTACGCCATCGTCAACGTGCTGATTGCGCTTGTTGAGAATAGCTTCCTCAAAGGAAGAAGTCTCTACTTGCATATCTGACATTACATATCCTCCAATGCTGCAGCACCACCGATAATCTCATTGAGCTCAGTGGTAATTGCGCCCTGGCGTTCGCGATTGTACGTACGGCTAAGAGCGCCTAAGACGTTCTCAGCATTATCAGTTGCAGACTGCATTGCACGACGGCGTGCACCATGCTCGGCTGCAGCAGAATCAAGAAGTGCGTGGAAGATGACCGTCTTGATATAAGCGGGCATCAACGAATCAAGTACCTGAGAAGCAGATGGCGAGAATTGATATTCACTCTTGTTATACGTCTTCACCTGTGAGAGGGCTTCTTCGGTACGTGGTTTATTAGGAATCGTGAGTTTATCGCGCGAAATAGGAAGAAGTTGCTCTGTAACCTGCTCTTGGTCAACACGGTTCTTTGCATGCCAGTACTTGATTACGACACGATCAATCTTACCCTTGATATAGCCATCCATGATATAGGAGGCAATACGATCAGCCTGGTCTGCTGTAGGCTCAGAGGAAATGCCTACATAAGACATGGTGGGCTTGATATTTCTATACGTAAAGTACTCAGTTGGCTTGCGTCCGCAAGTAATTATCTCGGACGACACACCCTTAGCCTTAAGACGTGCCATCTCATGCTCAACCTCGCGTTGAGGCAGGATGTTAAATCCGCCTGCAAGTCCGCGGTCAGATGCGATGACTAAGAACAGCACGTTCTTCTCGACTTTATGTGTAGCAAGAAGAGGCTGTTTCTTAGGATTAAAGCCAGCGCCTGCTACATTTGCAAGCATAAGGGTAATAGCTTCCTTATATGGCGAAGCAGCCTCGGCCCTATCAAGTGCCTTGCGGACACGCGCTGTCGAAATCATCGACATCGTGCGCGTAATCTGCATGGTGCTCCTGATGGAGCTCATACGCCTCGATATTTCGTGAAGGTTCGCCATTGATAATTACTCCTGCAATGAACCCTGGGTTACTGCGTCAAAAGAGCCTGGTGTGTCTGAATTAGCTTCTGCCTCATCCACAACCTTGTTTGGATGCTCTTCCAAGAACTTAGCCTTGAAGTGCTTAATGTGATCACTCAAGCGCTCTGCCTGCTCATCAGAAATCTTTCCGTTGCGCAGAGAGTTGCGGAGCTGTGGGTGATACTCACTCATGTACTGAGCAAGGCCATCACGGAAGAGAGCAACGTTCTCAAGATCAACGTCATCAATGAAGTTCTCTTTTGCAGCGTAAATTGCGCAAATCTGGTCTACTACGTCCAGAGCTGAATAACGTGGCTGCTTGAGAAGCTCCATCATATGAGCACCGTGGTTGAGCTGGTACTGCGTAGTTGCATCCAAGTCGGATCCGAACTGCGAGAATGCCTGCTTCTCACGATAACTTGCAAGGTCCAGACGAAGTGTACCTGCAACCTGCTTCATTGCCTTGACCTGAGCGTCGCCACCAACGCGGGATACAGAAATACCTACGTCGACTGCTGGGCGCTGGCCCTGGAAGAAGAGATTAGACTGCAGATAAATCTGGCCGTCTGTAATGGAAATGACGTTTGTAGGAATGTATGCAGAAACGTCGCCTTCCTGCGTCTCAATAATTGGAAGTGCGGTAAGAGAACCTGCTCCGTTTTCATCGGAGAGCTTACATGCACGCTCCAGCAAGCGTGAGTGCAGGTAGAAAATATCACCAGGATATGCCTCACGTCCTGGTGGACGATGAAGCGTCAGTGACATCTGACGGTATGCAACTGCCTGCTTAGAGAGGTCATCGTAAACAACAAGAACGTGTCCGCCTGGATGGTCTTTGTCAGCAGGCTTGCCGTCCTTATCGTTATACATAAAGAACTCACCAATAGCAGCGCCTGCCATAGGGGCAATGTACTGCATTGGAGCAGAATCGGCTGCGGTAGCTGCAACAATGACGGTCTTGTCAAGAACACCATGGCGGGAAAGAGACTCGCGGATGTTTGCAACTGTAGACGCCTTCTGACCGATGGCGACATAGATACAAACCATATCGGTGTTCTTCTGGTTTACGATTGCGTCAATTGCGATAGCGGTCTTACCGGTCTTACGGTCACCAATGATCAACTCACGCTGACCACGGCCGACAGGAACCATAGCGTCAATTGCCAGAAGTCCAGTCTGAACTGGCTCGCAAACAGGCTGACGCTGCATGATGCCAGGAGCCTTGAACTCAATAGGGCGACGATGTGTAGCGTGGATAGCGCCAAGTCCATCAATAGGCTGGCCCAGTGGGTTAACAACACGACCAAGCATGTCAAAACCAGCTGGAATATCCATGACGCGGCCGGTTGTACGACACTCGTCGCCTTCCTTAATCTCAGAAACTTCGCCGAACAAAACAGCGCCGACTGAAGTTTCATCAAGGTTCTGAGCAAGACCGAATACGCTGTGGCCCGTAACGGAGCTAGTGAACTCCAGCAACTCGCCTGCCATAGCGCTGCGTAGACCAGCAACACGAGCAATACCGTCTGCTACCTCAATAACAGCAGATACCTCTTGCTGGGATACAGTTGAATTGACCTTAGAAAGGCGCTCTCTAAGCTGTGCCATGACGGCATCTGAGCTCAGCGTTCCTTCCTGTATAGTGGTCTTATCAGTCATTACAATTCACTTTCAACGTGATCTGAAGAGAGCCTACTCTTAATGTGAGTGAGCTGTGTCTTTACCGATGCATCATAACGATGATCACGTGTCTCAACTACAATGCCGCCCAAAATCTTGGGATTAACACGCTCAATAAGATACACCTGAGTATTGAAGTTCTTCTCGAGCTTCTCGGTGACCTTTGCACGTAACTCATCATCAAGAGGCATTGTAGTAGTTACCGTTACTGTAAGTGTCTTGTCTTCTTCTTCAAGAAGCTCCTGGAACGTAGCGGCAACATCATTGATAAGGTTGACATCCTCACTCGCCTGCATAGCACCAAGAGTCTCAAGAACTTCTGGAGAGAACTTCTTTGCGTGCTGCACCTGTACAAGGTCTGCAGTTGCACGACCCTCTGCGCGGCCAGCCTCCAGGAGTGCCCTGGTATAGCCCTCTACTTTTCTGTCTTGATCGTCTTTATTAGTGCTCATCTGGAGTACCTACTTCCGCAAGGTACTTTTCGGCAAGAGCACGCTGCTGCTCTACTGAAAGCTCGTTGCCAATAATCTTTCCGGCAATATCGACGGCAAGATCAACAACGGAATCAGAAAGCTCAGCCATGGCGTGACGACGCTCAGACTCTACAACGCCCTTACCCTTAGTAATAATCTCGACAGCTTCTGCCTTTGCCTGCTCGATAATACGAGCACGCTCTTCTTCGCCCTCACGCTTAGCAGCAGAAACAATCTCGTCTGCTTGCTGCTTAGCTGCGTCGATACCAGCTGCTGCGATTTCACGATCCTTGTTGGCTTCCTCGCGAGCCTTTGCTGCAGCGTCCAGATCGCCTTGGATCTTCTCTTGACGCTTGTCAAGCATACGTAGAACGGAAGGCCATACAAACTTTGCTACAACAGCAAAGATGATCAGAAACGCAATCAGAGCAGGAACAAACTCAGCGGGCTTTGGAAGAAGAATATCGGCACCACTTGCACCCTCTTCAGCAAGTGCGACTGAGGGAGCCATTGCCACAAGTAGAGCAGCAGTTGCGCCTACTG
Source organism: Lancefieldella parvula (assembly GCF_963530955.1). GTDB lineage: Bacteria > Actinomycetota > Coriobacteriia > Coriobacteriales > Atopobiaceae > Lancefieldella > Lancefieldella parvula_A. The sequence goes on from NZ_CAUSFQ010000010.1 coordinate 10,392, forward strand.
TGCTGGCTTTTTTAACTCCCTTACAAATCGTATTCATGCATTCCTCCAACGTAGCGTTTTCGCTGTTACAAACAGTAATTTACTTAACCATCAAGGTAACAACGAAGCCAATCAGGGTAAGTGCCTCGATGAATGCGCAGCCAAGAATAAAGACTGTGAAGAGACGACCCTGAACCTCTGGCTGACGAGCCATGTTGTTAGCGGCACTCGATGCTACGACGCTAATACAAATTGCTGCTCCCATAACGCAAAGAGCATATCCGAAAATACCCACGATTCCTCCTTTTTCGCTCGCCCCTCTCAAGGCGACCAATATACATACCTATCATCAACTGAGCGTGGGCTCAGATGACTTCATCTTTTGTGCCGTTTGGCACCACAGTGTGGCAATGCCACCAACTAAGCGTTTTGCTTAGTGTTCAGACTCTACCAGCTGGATGTAGACAGTAGAGAGTAGGGTAAAAACGTATGCCTGAATGAAGGCAACAATAGTTTCTACCAAATAAATGATAATCAACAGCAGAACCCAGAAGATCGAAAAGCCTGCCTGAGCAGCTGTTGATGCAGAGAAGTTCTCAATAGCTGGCATAAAGTACATAGATGCAAGAATTGCAAATGTACCCATAACGATGTGACCTGCATACATGTTGCAGAACAGACGGACGGCCAGAGTAACCAGACGAAGGAATGTTGAGAAGACCTCAATAACCCAGATAACTGCTGCAATAACAGGGTTAACGCCCTTTGGTGCAAGGCTTAGGATGTAGCCAATAACACCCATCTTCTTTGCACCTACATACATAAAGTATCCAAGGGAGCAAAGGCCAAGAGCGGCAGTAACACCAATAGTACCGGTGCCTGGGTGTGCACCAGGAATAAGACCAATGATGTTGTTGATCAGGATGAACATAAACATAGTGATCAAGAATGGGAAGTGAGTGCGCCAAGTTTCTCCAAGAGAAGCCTTGCAGACGTCATCTCTAATGTACTCAATCAGGTACTCAACGCCATTAACGAAGCGTCCCTGAGGGACGATGCTCTCTGCCTGCTTCTTCTTAAACTTAAAGCAGACAATCAGGAAAATCACAGCAGCGATCAAGAAATAGAAAATGTAGTTAGTGAAACCAAAGGTGGTGTTACCAACCAATGCGTGTGGCAAAAAACTTTCGAGCAGCTCGGCCATCTCTGCTGGCAACTGCGCAAGAACATCCACTCTGTCTCAACCTCCCCATACAATCTGCAACCATTTCAGATTGCCCGTCACTGCTCAGCATACTTGAAACGCAACGTAAGATGCCAAAATATGCCACTTGGAGTGTATTATCTACCACTCGGCGTGTATATTTGCGACGAACGGCGATACTAGCACTAAATGTACGCATAGTCACGATTACAAAACCAAATAATTGACTAATGCTCAAACTCTCACATTACTGACACATTTCGTGTTAGCTGCCGTTATTGATTCATTCAACTATAACACTTCTAAGCTGCTGTTATGTTGCTTTTTTCTTGATAGATATAGTTATGTCCAGATAAAAATAGTTGTATCAATATCCCCTGGTATTCACAAAGTTTTTGATATATGCCAACCGTTATTTCTTCTCGTAAAGTGATGATTTGAAAAGAAAAATGATCCAGTGCGCATGTTCTGCGGACACTGGATCATGTACTAACTTACGTATTCGCAACTCTATTAGATTGCGAGAAGGACGAGGGGCTCCTTACTTGGTACCGTAAATACGGTCACCTGCGTCACCGAGGCCTGGAAGAATGTAAGCATTTGGGCTCAGCTGACGATCAACGGTGCAGGTGTAGAGGCGTACCTCTGGATCAAAGTCCAGAGTTGCCTTGACGCCCTCAGGGCAAGAAACAATGGTCAGGCAACGAATGTCCTTGACACCTGCTTCACGCAGGAACTGAATAGCAGCAGTGAGAGAGCCGCCGGTTGCCAGCATTGGATCAACAACCAGGCAGGTGCGGTTCTCGATGTCTGCAGGGAACTTGCAGTAATACTGGTGAGGAAGATGGGTCTCTGGATCGCGATACATACCAACATGACCAACACGAGCAGATGGAACCAGCTCAAGAATGCCGTCAACCATACCAAGGCCAGCGCGAAGAATTGGAATAATAGCAACCTTCTTACCAGCAATGCGCTTAGCAGTCATGGTCTCAAGAGGAGTCTCTACCTCGACGTCCTCAAGTGGGAAGTCACGCATTGCCTCGTAGCTCTCAAGAATTGCAAGCTCGTTGACAAGCTCACGGAACTGCTTGGTGGTGGTTGTCTTGTCGCGAAGAATGTGAAGCTTGTGCTGAACTAGTGGGTGGTCAACAACCGTAAGTCTGGACTCATCATAATCTGCCATAATGCTCCCTCCAAGAGCTTGACCTGCGTTTTATTTGAATGCGAGCAACTTTAACCTAGCCTCTACATTCCCTGCAGGTTTGCGTATGTATTACTTATGCAGCACTGTTTATGTGCCGCTTACTTACTCAGCATCAACGCCCTTAAAGTTAGGATCATCTTCACGCATGATCTTCTCGACACGTCCCGTATGACGGCCGCCTGCAAACTCGGTGCTTAGGAAGGTATCCACAATAGCCTCGTTAACAGCAAGATCAGTGAATCGACCAGAAAGGCCAATGACGTTTGCGTTATTGTGCTCGCGAGCAAGCTCTGCAAACTGAACAGTCTGAACAGGAGTAGCGCGAATACCAGGGACTTTATCAGCAGTCATAGCAATGCCAATACCAGTTCCGCAAATCAAAACGCCGCGATCTGCCTTGCCCGCTGCGACTGCGCGAGCCACCTTATCTGCAAAATCAGGGTAATCAACGCGGTCGTCATTTGCTGGTCCAAAGTCCAAAACCTCATGACCAAGCGACTTGATGTGCTCAACGATAGGATCTTTCTGGATAAAGCCAGCGTGATCGGAACCAACTGCAATACGCATACGTATCCTCCTCAGAAAATTCACTCCTATAGAGAGTACCGCATGCAGGCAAAGGCTGCAGCCAAAACACATAAAAGGGATAGGATTTTTATCTATTTTGAAAATCCCGCAGTGGCGAGAATATCCTCGGTTGTGATGGCGCCTTCGCGTAAAATGCGCGGTTCATCACCCGTGCAGTCGACAATAGTCGACGCAATAGCAAGGGGCGCCGGACCTCCATCAAGCGTCAAGTCTGCCTGCTCAATAAGGCCTGCTTCAAGACCATATCCATCAACTGCAGAAGGAGCCCCGTGCGTGTTGGCACTGGTAGTAGCCAAAGGGCATCCAAGCTGCTGTGCAATCTGACATACTAGAGGTGAATTAGGCATACGGAGCGCAATGGTTCTGTTATCTGGCAAGACGTACTCATCAGGAACGTTCTCTGATGCGGTAACCACCAGCGTAAGAGCTCCTGGCCAATATGCTTCTACCAGCTTATTTGCCCAGCTGTGCGTAATGTGAGCGTACTTCTGCAGGTCGGATTTACTGCCCACAAGCCATGGAAGCGTCTGCGTTGAGGGACGCTGTTTAATCTCAAAAATACGCTTATGACCAGGGTTTTGAGGAGTTGCAGCTGCACCAACGCCATAGACAGAATCGGTAGGCATGATAAGCACGCCACCACGACGCGCCACCTCAACTGCTAAAGAAACTACAGATGTATCCGGATTCATCTGATCAACTTTGATGTACTCGCCCATGAAACCCTCGACTCATTGTTGTGTGCTGCGCGGTGTTATGCGTTACACAGATTTTCTCGCCAGGCGGCTGAAGTGCTACTTTGCTAGGCGCGCCACAAGAATGCGCGGCCTGTGCGTCAGATCCTCTTTGACCTCAACGGACTCCCACACACCCTGCTCCTCGGCAAGGTGCGCCGCCTTGTCCAGGTGTCCCTCGTAGAGCTCAACGCAGAACATACCACCAGGTAGAAGCATATGCGGAGCAGCCTCGAGCAATCGCCTATAGACGTCCAGACCGTCCTCTCCCCCGTCAAGCGCCAGCTCAGGTTCAAAGCCCTTGACCTCTGCAGGAACTTCTTGCTCGAGCACATTTGTGGGAATGTAGGGCGGATTAGAGACCAACACCGAGAAGGACTGCGCAAGCTCTGCAGGCACACCTTCTACTAGGTCGCACTCAATGAGTTCCACGCGCTCTTGGAGGTCCAGGGCGTCTCTGTTGCGAGTTGCCAGTGCAATTGCCTGAGGAGAAAGATCTGTAGCGTAGACGCGTGTCTGTGGACGCTCAGTAGCAATAGAGAGCGATATGCAGCCCGTTCCTACGCCAACCTCAAGCACGCGCACTTCCCCATCAGCGTTTGGAGTTGCCACATCAACACCTGCTAGCGCAACGTCTACCAGCACCTCTGTCTCTGGTCGTGGGATAAGCACGCCCGGCTCACAGGTAAGAACCAGGTGCCTAAAGGGCATCTCGCCCGTCACGTACTGAAGCGGTTCACCCTCTGCGCGGCGTTTAATTGCCTCACGCATGCGAGTGCGCTCATCCGCAGAAAGCGGCTTGTCAAAGTTGGTGTAGAGCTGAACGCGAGAAAGGCCTGTCACCGCGGACAAAAGCCATTCTGCAGAAAGACGTGGATGCTCATCACCCTTCTTTTCCAGGTGCTGAGTAGTCCACGTCAAAATTTTCTGGATTGTCCAAACTTCATCTGTCATGAAGTTTGCACCTTAAACAGCCTGAGCGAGTTTCTCGGCACGCTCTGCTGCAGCAAGAGCCTCAATAACAGATGGCAGCGTATCGCCCAGAAGAACGCCGTTGTAGGTGCCGTTGAAGCCAACGCGGTGGTCGGTTACGCGGTCCTGTGGCTGGTTATAGGTACGGATCTTCTCGGAACGTGCACCATGACCAATCTGGGAAAGACGCTCTGCACCCTGCTCAGCCTGCTGACGCTCCAGCTCCATCTCGTAAAGGCGAGCACGAAGCATCTGCATACAAACCTCGCGGTTCTGAATCTGAGAACGCTGATCCTGAGACTGAACAACGGTATTTGTTGGCAGGTGAGTAATACGAACTGCGGAATAGGTGGTGTTAACGCACTGACCACCAGGGCCGGATGCACAGTAGGTATCAATGCGCAGGTCTTCCTGGTTGATCTGAATATCAATCTCGTCAGCCTCTGGGAGAACTGCAACAGTTGCGGTAGAGGTCTGAATGCGGCCCTGAGACTCAGTCTTAGGAACGCGCTGAACACGGTGAACACCGGATTCATACTTCATAACTGAATAGACTTTATCGCCTGTGACCTTGAACTCAATAGTCTTGAAGCCGCCTGCCTCAGAAGGAGAGCTGGACAAGATCTCTGTCTTCCAACCACGAGCCTCGGCAAAACGCTCATACATTTTGAAGAGGTCGCCTGCAAAGATTGCCGCCTCATCGCCGCCAACACCAGCGCGAATCTCAACGATAGTGTCCTTCTCGTCATTTGGATCGCCTGGAATCAGCATGACCTTGATTTCATCCTCAAGCTGAGGGAGCATCTCTTCATTAGCAGCAATGTCTTCCTGTAGCATCTCTTTTTCTTCTGAATCAGAAGTGGCGTTGAGAAGCTCTTTTGCAGCCTCGATATCATCAAGGGCAGTGATGTACTTGTTGGCGTGAGCAACCAAATCTGCCTGATTAGAGTGCTCTTTTGCGACGCGAGCATACTCTTTTGGATCAGAGACAACAGCTGGATCTGCAAGCTTTTGCTCAAGCTCAGCATAGGCCTCGACGATTTTTTCTAGCTTGTCACGCATTCTTGCTCCTAAGATAAGTGCCTCGTGCGCGCTTGACTCATTGACGTGCGGCCAAACTGTTGCAAAGCTGCTTGCGAGGTGAGATTTCAACTAAAGAAGTGTACCACCACTAGGCAGTTTTTAAACCGATACCTCGCTATCTGCACAGGATGAGGGTACACAAGTTACGTAATTGTGAGAAAATTACAGCAGGTTCATACGGTAATGAGGCGCCATGACTTCTAAGAATAAAACTTCACAACCAGATAACACGCCTGCTGCAGAGGACATCTCCTCTGATCAGAAGACCCTTGACGCTCAGGCCGTTGAGGCACCCGCCGCTGATGGCGAGAAAACCGACGAGCTTGAAGAGGTCACCGACCCTATTGCTGCTGACATGGCTGCCGCTGACGAAGACTACATCATGGAAATTGTCAGCCCCATCTTCCCTGGTCTAGACGAAGACGGCGAAGAGGACAAGGATGACTCAGCTTCAGATGAAGACTCTTCTGAAAACGATGCAGACAGCACAACTGACCTGGAGAAAATCGTAAACGATGCAGCTCTAACGCAAGATCTTTCTGCGGTAGAAGCTCGCCTCAAAGAGCTTGAAGAGAGCGCCCACGAACACTCAGAGGCCAAAACCGCCGAAGTTCCTTCCAAAAGCGCTACTAGCGCGAGTGATGCAGCGTCCGACGATGATGCAACCTCTATAAAAGATGTTGCAGATACGTTCTCAAGCTATCTTCGCAGTAGGCGTCGTGCACTTTTTAGGTTTGTACGCCGCTACAGCTTGCTTTCTGGCATTCTTGCGCTCTTAAGTCTTGCTCTTTTATCTGCGGTTATCGTCTTCTTTATTCGCGTGAGCAACGTTCCTTCAACAGATACTGTTATCGCTGATGCTCGTACACGAGCCGAAGCTCCAGCTTGGACTCCGGGTGAGTATGACGCTGATGAATCCTTACTGCTGACCGGCATTGAGGTTGTTTCTCGCACCAGAAGCACCACGGCAATCTCCAGCGATGCCGCTCAGTTTGGTGCCACCGGCTACGCCAACTCTGTCGTACGCCTTACCTACACGGGCAACGCAATTGCTGCCACAAAGATTTCCAAGTTAGGATACGCAAATACCCAGGGCTGGAACGCTATTGGTGACGAAGAGACCCAATCTGTCTCCTACCAGGCAACTTCAGGTGTTTCCACAACAAAAGTCCTTGATGCCATTAGCGATGTACTAGCCAAGCTTGATGAAAAAAATCCAAACGAAGCTATTTCTTATAGCTCGCAGTTCTCTGGCGCAACGTTTACTGTTCTTGATGCGGGTTTTGATCGTGAACAGCAGACTTGCTGGGTAAGAATGTCAGGTGTTTCGCCAACCTTCTATGGCTCGCTCACCTGCGATATTACGGCCTCATTTACGTTTGATGCCTCTACGGGCACCTGGTCGCTAGACACAGTCAGCCCCTCGGCAGGACTTAAGTACGACTACAGCGGACTTGTGGGAACGTGGAAGGGCACCTTTGTTAGCTGTGAAGCCAGTAGTGGCAGTCCTTGTTACGCTGGCAGAACTAATCCTTTAACGCTGACCGTAACGTCTGCAGGTTTTTCTCGAGATCAGCTGGTACTTACGGGTACTGCAGAGGGTGTTGTCCACAACCATGGAGCGCTTAACACCTCGTACCGTTGGTATCCAGGTGACACTGAGTTCAAGAACGCATCTGTCTCTCTGACTACTTCTGGAACCATCGGAGATCAAATTCAGGTTTCTGGAGTGGTAGATGTAACCAATGCAAGTCTGGATGCTCATTCTGCTTCTAGCACGTCCCTCAGCACAGCTCAAAAACCACAGTTGAAAGTTACTTTTGATATTGCTGATAACAGCGTGGTAGCTCAGCTTATTTCCACCCACACGGAAAACGGTCAGACCGTCACCTTTACTGATACCTACCAGCTCTCCAAAGAGTAAAAATAATCCCGTCAGGCCGAGTCTTTCCTGACGGGATTTCTATCATCAAATTCCGAGAAGTACAAAGGCTTGTTACTGCACCTTGTCTTCTTCCTTATCTGTGGCTTCTTCGTCGTTCTTCTCGCCCTTATGCATACGCCCACGAACAATTCCCACAATTGTAGGGATGATCGAGACCGCAACAATTCCCACAATCAGCAGCTCAAAATGCTCCTGAACTACAGGAATGCCGCCAAAGAAATAGCCGAGCAACACAAACATCGTGGACCAGGTAAGACCGCCCAGAATGTTATAGATGCCAAAGTTGCGCCAGTGCATACCGCCCATACCCGCAATAAAAGGCACGAACGTGCGGATAAAGGGGAAGAAGCGCCCTAAGAAAATTGCCAGATGACCATGCTTGTCCAGAAACTTCTGGGTCTTCTCAAGATGCTCTGGAGTAAGTGCTTTGACTTTTCCAGAAGCAATGATTTTTTGACCAAAGAAATGGCCAATCATAAAGTTCATCTGATCACCAAGAATTGCGGCAGCCCACGTAATAACAAGCAGCAAAACAATATTAAAGCCACCGTTATGAGCAAAAAATCCTGCTGCAAAAAGCAGAGAATCACCTGGTAAAAATGGGAAAAAGACTACGCCGGTCTCAATAAAAACAATCAGAAAAACAAAACCGTACGCAGCAAGAGGGCCAGTGGCAATCATTGAAGCAATAAATGCACGAGGATCTCTAAGCAGCTCAATGATGTAGTTTACAAAACCCATCGAAGTCCAATCGTCGTGACAAATGTCGCGGCAAACACACTATACGCCTATGAAAAGCGCATTGAGTGGGAACGGATGCCCGCGAGTGACCCCTTATGGCTGCTGTCTCCCGACCCTGACCAGGTTCGAGGTGTCACGTCATCCGCACCCGCTCAATGCGCTGTAGATACTCTACCCTATTAGAGAAATCTTTGCACAGATCGTATCGCTTCTATGCATTTTTTGACGAATTTTTTTCAATTGCTTTGATGATCTTCTCGACGTTCTTTTTTCCTCTTGAGATACCTACATGCAAAATTCCAGCTATAGGAACAGATATGACGAGAAGAACTATGCCGCCCACGAGCACAGCCGTTGCCATAGAACTTGTAGAGAGACTTCCGTACACGCTGAGATATATAAGCCATGCTCCAATTGCGATACCAGAATAAGCGGCTCTTCTATAAACGCTTAGTGTTCCAAGAGCTTTTGTCTGCATACGAGCCTCGACAACCAAAGGGTTATCCTCGTGTGAATGAGAAGCTGCTCCTACATAGTTTTTCTTGCTCATAAAAACTCTCAATCAAAAGTGGCATCGCCGTATGACGATGCCACTTTATTACGTTTGTCTTTTCTGCGCCAGACAGGATTTTGCGCAAAAAATTAGTAAGACAGACCTGGGTTGAAGACGCCAATAACAACGCCAACAAGTGCTACAACAACAAGAATAAGCATAACAACTGTTGGGCTGAGCTTCTTCTTAGTCATCAACCACCAGCAAAGGTATACAAACAGAAGGTTCAATACCTTAGGGAAGATGCCATTAAGCGTTGTCTGAATGTCAACACCAGCAATATTCAGAGAAGTTGTGACGTTAATCCATGTAGCAGCAACAGAGCCAATGACCATAGTACCAATCATAACAATGGAGCTACGGAGAGCCTCGGACTCAGGACCAACAAGTGCCTCAACAGCAGAAGAACCCAGGCTATAGCCCTGGTCGTAAGCAAACTTCATGCCGAAGTACATAATGAGGTTCCAGACCACAACATAGAACAGTGGGCCAAGAACGGAACCGCCCTTAGAAAGGCCAAGTGCAATTCCAAGAAGAATTGGAATAAAAGTACCAACGATAATGGAGTCACCAAGACCAGCAAGAGGGCCCATAAGACCAGCGCGAAGGCCATTGATGGTCTCGTCGTCGATTGCCTCACCGTTTGCACGAGCCTCTTCAAGAGAAGCGGTCAAGCCAACAACCATAGAACCAATCTGTGGCTCGGTGTTAAAGAAGGTTGTATAGGTAGAAAGTGCCTCAACCTTTTGGTCATCAGTATCGTAAAGCTCGTCAACGATTGGAAGCATGGATGCAAGGTAACCAAATGTCTGCATGTGCTCCTGAGAGAAGCAGGTAAGATTGCCGTAAATCCAGCTCAAGAAAGACTTATTACGTGCTTTCTGAGAAATGGTTTTCTTTTCAGCCATGATTAAATATCCTCCTCTTCTTCATCGTCTGCGCTTACATTGCCTGATGTTGCAGCAGCCAAACGAACATTCTTTGCCTGCTGAAGCTGATAGTTAAGAACAGCAAAGAAGACTGCTACGACTGCAGAGACAATGAGGTTCAGGCCAAGTGCGCCAGCAAGGATAAAGCCAAAGGCAAAAGTTACCCAATCAAGAGGCTTAGTAATAACCTGCTTGCACAAAATTGCAACACCAACGGTAGGAAGAAGGGTACCAACGGTGAAGAGGGTCATCATTGGGATACCGTTCATAGGAAGGTATTCCTTCATGATGCCAACCATGCTCTCGCCAGCCATGCAAATGAAGAATGTTGGAATGAACGAGAAAAGAATGTGAGAAACCCAAGGGAATACAAAGTCAACCATTGGAATGGTCTTCTTAATACGACCCCACTCTTTGCTCTCCATTGCACGCCAGCCAATACCCTGCCATACAAGGTTCATGGTAGCGGTGCCGTAGAACAAGACGGTACCAAGAGTACCAACAGCTGCGCCAATAGCAGCTGCCTGAGATGCAGCCTCAACAGAGCTTGGATCAAGACCATAAGCCTTGATTGCAAGAATTGCTAGAGGAATACCAATGTAGGAAACAGCACGAACGTCAGCGGAAACAGTTCCACCAGGTGTTACGAGTGCAATGTAGACCAACTGGATTGCTGCACCAACAATAATGCCAGTCTGGACGTCGCCAAGAATGACACCAACGACAAGACCTGCAACAAGTGGACGACCGAGGGTATAGTTACCTACGGTAGTACCAGCCATGCCAGGTAGTGACGCAAGGCATGCAAACAAACCCAAAAGGGCAGCTTGAAACGCATTAATTGCCATAAAAATCGCCTTCCGAATACTACTACTTTACGTCAAACTTCTCGCGGAATTTAGGCCACTCACCAATTGCCTTTTCTTTAAGAAGAGCAAATTGAACGGTATAACCAGCTTTGGTTATATCCTCAAATGCCTGTCCCTCTTCTTGAGTAAAGGACTGGTTGTTGCCCAGCTTTACCGCACCAGGACGGTCATTACCAGGACCGATAATGACCGTGTTAATTCCTGGCTTAAAACCAAAGTCAACAAGAATTTTCTTCATGTCAACTGGGTTTTTAGTAATAAGAAAATAACGAGAATCGCTGTCTAGAACCTTCTGAGCGCTCTCTTTGAAGTGATCAAATGTCCAAACAAATACTTTCTTGTCAGGTGCTGCTGACTTGTAAGCAGACTTAAGGACAGGATTTGATGCAGCCGCATCATTAACTGCAATGATTCCGTCACAAGGAACCTCAAGGGCCCAACGAGTGACTGTCTGACCATGAATCATGCGGTCATCAACACGAACAAATGAAATCATGTTTTCTCCTAACATATTTCTTACGCAAGCAGCTACGCGTACTTGCAGTAATTACTAAAGGTCTTCCTCGTCATCGTCTTCAAGAGCTAAGACGATCTGATTAACGCCATTTTTTCCTTCGTTCAGGATTGATGACACAAGAGCCTCACCACTTAGGCCATCATCGATAGCCATCAAAGCACCAATTACCATGGGAAGATTGGCACCACTAAAAGCCACGGTATGGGAAAGCAGGCCTTTTTTGGCGAGAAGATCAAGTGCATTAGTAAGTGGAGAACCACCGATAATGTCACCAAGAACAACAACCTCGTCGTCAGCAGTAAGTGGCTCAAGAATTTTTGACAAATTCTCTCTATATTCAGCTGCTCCCACGCCATCTTCCATGCTGTAGCTCAAGATGTTTTCTCTGGGTCCCATCAGCATGTCCATTACGCTATGCAGACCTGGTGCAAACGTTCCATGACTTACGAGCAAAAGGTACTTCATTACTGCTCCATTCCAGACATCACCACTGTGGCTGTACTTCGCCTGTATTAACAGCCGTACTACGCCAATACAAAATTTCCAGCCTGTTATGTAAATTGCTATGCATCAAAACTTACATTCCAAGCCAAGTGTCACTTGCCTAGCCGTTATAACACAAAGGTATACATGCGCTATTGGCATTCGCAAATTTTTAATATTCTTGATGTATTATTTTTTTAAATTTTATTTAAAAAATTCAATTGATTCAGTTTCTTTTAGATGAACAGGCGTTCTAACAGCATAAATAAATATGCAGAAATTTTTTGCATATATGAACATAAAAGTAGCAATATTGCATATATTAGATAAAGAAATGTCCGCTCAGCACTCCTCGAAATACATTTCTAAAAGTAAGAAAGAAGGCCATACAAGATGACCTTCTTAACATGAAATAAAAAAATAATTTTATGTTATGTAACGTGTTATGTTCTGTTTCTGCGATAGAAATCAACAAGGGACTGAGTGGAAGCGTCCTGTTTTGCCAACTCTTCGTCGTTATGAATTGCAGGGAAAATCTGTTTAGCAAGCTGTTTGCCAAGCTCAACGCCCCACTGATCAAAGGAATCAATGCCCCACACTACGCCCTCAACAAAGGTAATGTGCTCATAGAGCGCAATGAGCGTTCCAACGGCACGTGGATTAAGCTCTTTACCAAAGATAGAGGTAGTTGGCCTGTTTCCTTCAAAGACGCGTGCGGGAACCATCCATTCTGGAGTTCCCTCAGCGCGGACCTCATCGGCGGTCTTGCCAAAAGCAAGAGCCTTGGTCTGTGCAAAGAAGTTGGAGAGGAAGAGCTCGTGGACATCAAGATCTGCATCTTTTGTAGCAAATGCGGTATTTGCAAACGCAATAAAATCAGCAGGAATAATCTGAGTTCCCTGGTGAATAAGCTGGTAAAAAGCATGCTGACCGTTGGTACCAGCCTCTCCCCAGAAAATCTCACCTGTGTTAGATGTAACCGCAGTGCCATCCCAGCGCGTAGACTTGCCGTTGGACTCCATGGTAAGCTGCTGGAGATACGCAGGGAATCTATGTAAGTACTGGCTGTATGGAAGTACCGCATGAGATGCCGCGCCAAAGAAATTAACGTACCAAACATTTAAGAGACCCATAAGAGCAACAACATTTTGCCTCAGAGGGGTTGTCTTGAAGTATTCATCAACTGCGTTAAAGCCGCTAAGAAACTCTGCAAAACGCTGTGGACCAAAAACAATTGCCAGTACCAGACCAACAGCAGAATCAACCGAATAACGGCCGCCAACCCAATTCCAAAAACCAAAGGCGTTCTGTGGGTCAATGCCAAAGTCTTCTACCAGATCAAGTGCAGTGGAGACAGCAACAAAATGCTTACGAATAGCTTCTGCGTTCTGAGCGTCTGAACCATCAATAACACCCTGTTCAGCCAGCTTTTCCAAAAGCCATGTGCGAGCACAACGGGCATTGGTAAGAGTCTCAAGCGTAGTAAAGGTCTTGGAAACAATAACAAAGAGTGTTGTTTCTGGATCAAGATCTTCGGTTTTCTCGCCAAGGTCAACAGGGTCAATATTGGAGACAAAGCGAGCAGTAATACCTGCGTCTGCAAAAGGCTTCAAAGCCTCGTAAACCATAACAGGACCAAGATCAGAGCCACCAATGCCAATGCTTACAACCGTCTTGATAGGCTTACCAGAAATGCCCTTCCACTCTCCCGAGCGAACTCGATCGCAGAAGGCATACATCTTGTTCAGCGTCTGGTGAACGTCAGAAACAACGTCTTGTCCATCAACAATAAGCGTGCCCGCCTCAGTTGCGGGACGACGAAGCGCTGTGTGGAGAACTGCTCGATTCTCTGTAGTATTAATATGCTCGCCGGCATACATAGCG
>NZ_CAUSFQ010000011.1:0-23836 GCF_963530955.1 Lancefieldella parvula
GCCAGGAAAACCATCGGCCTCCGAGAAGATAACGCGGCAGCAATTGGTATCGGGCTCAGTGTCTGGTAGAGCGCGGTTTCCCATAGTGGTTTTGCGGTGTTCCCACGCCCAGCTAATCTTGCGGCTCCAAAACGCTTCGTTGAGCCTATCGTTGGCGTTTCTTGTCACAATTCTGACGCGAATCTTGCTCATTTCTGACAGAAGGCCAGTTCCCTGGTAGGTTCCGTTCTCCTCAAAAACATCAACGATGCAACCATTTTGAGCATGTTCGCCGGTTTCTGGAGACGGTTCTACACGGATAACCTCGCCCTCAAAGACCCAAGGATGTCCGCCCGCAAGTGCGCGAGCTGCTTTCTTGGTGATAATAACCTGTGGATAAGGGCGGAGTTGCTTCATGATGTTCCTTCTCGCGAGAAGCGCTTACAAAAGGCTTGGTGCTTGTATGTGCTCAGTGTCGATGCTCAAAAAGTTACATAAAAAAATTGCAGAGAGCCATAAGAGGGAATATTGCCTGCTTGATAGCTGCAGAGCGTTTGTCGGGAGAAGTCACAAAGAGAAGAATTGCGGCAAATTCCATTGAACAAACAGCAAAGACAACAAGCGCTTTACCTAGTGGATTTCTGTTAGCCATCAAGAAGACGCCAACGAATACCTCAATAGCAAGAAAGAGATTATAAAATCCCTGGTTAAAAGCCATCTTCTCAGTGCTCTCTGCCTCTTCTTTTGTCATGTTAAAGGCCTTGAGCGCACCGTCAGAAGTCCAGGCAAATGACTCAAGATAAAATATGACCACGTGTAAAACTGCAGCTCCAAGAGCAAAAATTATACCAGCATTACTAAAAGGGCCCATGTTTTATTCCTTTACTGTATTAGTTACCTGCGTTTTGATTATAGATTACGTGTGTCGGCCATATCTGCCGCCAAATCCAAATCCTTTGCCCCTTGACCTTGAGCCCGAGAACATCGAACGGGTGGTCTTGGTGGTAGAGCGGGAGTCTTGGAGCATAATGCGACCCGAGTCGTAAGAAAAGCCAGGTAAATCCCATGAGGGAATAAGCGCTTTTGTAAAATATTCAATTTCTCTGAGCGGCGTGACCTCATCTGGTCCCATAAAAGTGAACGCCTGACCTGCGGCTCCTGCACGGCCTGTTCGGCCAATGCGGTGAACATAATCCTCAGGGTCAAGCGGCACATCAAAGTTAATGACCGCGTCAATGCCCTGGATATCAATGCCGCGGCTCATGACGTCGGTTGCAACAAGAACCTGAATGGCGCCACTACGGAATCGCTCCAGCGCTCTTGCACGAGCTTTTTGCGGACGGTCCGCATGCATAACGTCAACCTTGAGACCTGCGGCTTTGAGGTTTTTGTAAATGCTATCAACACGCGACTTTGTCCTACAGAACACCAAAACACGCTCTGGCGCAGGATCAAACGAATCAATAAGCGCTTTCAGGAGCTGTGGTTTTTGTCCCTGGGTGACTGAACACAAATGTTGCTCGATTGTTGCTGCAGTTTGTCCAGTTCTTGCAATCTCAATGCGCTCTGGATCTTTAAGCAGCGCGTCTATAGTCGATGTAATTGACGCGGGGAGCGTTGCCGAGAAAAGCAACGTTTGATGCGCTTTGGGCAGCTGCTCCATAATGCGGCGAACGCTTGGCCAAAATCCCATGTCGAGCATACGATCCGCTTCGTCGAGCACCAGTACCTGGATGTTCTCAAGGCTTGTATGCTTTTTGTCGAGAAGATCTATCAGGCGGCCAGGTGTTGCCACCAGTACATCGCAACCTTTTTGCAGCGCGGTTATCTGGTGTTTATAGCGAGCGCCACCGGTAACAATGACGGCCTGCTGACCGGTGGATGCGCAAACGCTCTTGGCAACGGCATCAATTTGAGCAGCCAGCTCTCGCGTTGGCGTGATGATGAGCGCACGGGGATACGCGTTGCGTTTGGCGTCGCCTCGCTTGGCGTTATGCTTGGCGCCGCGCCCGGCAGCCGCGTTGCGCTCCTTGCTGTCGGGCTTCTCGGCCCCACCGGGTTTCTCGACAGCAATGCGCTGCAGCGTAGGCAACATAAACGCTGCAGTTTTACCCGTTCCCGTTTGCGCTGACGCAACAACGTCCTTGCCCGCCAGGACGGCGGGAATTGCCACGGCCTGCACGGGAGTAGGCGCGTTGAACCCAAGTGTTGCTACGCCTGCCAGAATTTGCTCGTTTAGCCCGAGCTCGGCAAAAGTTATTTCCATACAAACAAGTATACTTATGTGCAACGATTAGCTAAAGGAAGTTACCATGCCTATTAATATTCCAGATGGTTTACCAGCTAAGAAGACACTGCAAGAGGAGCGTATTTTTGCGCTTGAGGAAGAAGTTGCAGAACACCAGGAGATTCGTCCGCTGCGCCTGGCAATTTTGAATTTAATGCCTAAGAAAATTCAGACAGAAACTCAGATTCTCCGTTTGATTTCAAAGTCTCCTATTCAGGTTACGTGCGATTTTATGCGCATCTCTTCGCATGAATCTAAAAACACTGCCGCCGACCACCTGGTAACGTTTTATTCAACTTTTGATGACTTCAAAGATAAAAATTACGATGGTCTGATTGTTACCGGCGCTCCTATCGAGGACCTTAAATACGAGGACGTTGACTACTGGGATGAGTTTTGTCGCATCGTTGATTGGTCTCAGGAGCATGTCTTTTCTACCATGTACCTGTGTTGGGGCGCACTAGCTGGCCTGTATTACCTGCACGATATTCCTAAGAAAATGCTGGGCGCTAAGCTGTTTGGTATTTTTCCGCAGCGTTTATGCGATGAGTATTGCTTCCTCACCAATGGATTTGACGAGGTACATTACATGCCGCATTCTCGTCATGCTGCGATTGAGACATCAGCTCTGGTAGACCACCCCGAGCTTGCCGTACTTTCTGAGGGCTTTACCAGCGGTCCTGCACTTCTCGCTACAAGAGATTTCCACGAGATTTTTGTAACCGGTCATTTTGAATATGATCGCGATACACTTGCAGAGGAGTATTGGCGTGACTTCCACAAGGGTCTGCCTATTCGCCTGCCGGAGAATTACTTCCCTGATAATGATCCAGAAAAGCAGCCACTGTTTACCTGGCGCGCTCATGCAAACTTGCTGTATCGCAACTGGATTAACTGGGTGTATCAGATGACGCCGTACAACACAGACGAGATACCTGCGGCTATTGCAGATCTTCGTCAACGTGTTTCCGAGGCTGATCCTGACGCAAGGATGACCGGTAGGTTCTAAGCAGGCATTTGCACGGTGACCGATTTGCCAGCGCTTGTAACTGGTTAGACGCCATCAATACCATAAAATAATTTATTGATACACGCGTATGAAGCTACGTGTAGAAACACGTATAGAGAGGATACGTTGATGAAGGTTGTCATTGCTTCAGATATTCACGGCGCTGCCGACTATTGCGAGAAGCTCATGCAGGTCATAGAGGAGGAGCAGCCAAAGTACGTTTTGCTTCTTGGAGATCTGCTCTATCACGGCCCTCGCAACGATCTCCCTGCAGACTACGCACCAAAGCGCGTTATTGAGATGCTGAACAGCATTTCCGATAAGGTCATTGCGGTCCGCGGAAATTGCGAGGCAGAGGTAGACCAGATGGTTCTGGACTTCCCTTGCATGGCTGATTACAACATCTTGTTTGATAAAGATCCAAAGACGGGCAAGCAGTTCACTATCTTCTTTACTCACGGTCACGTCTTTGGCCCTGGTATTCATAACAGCGTTGATAAATGGCCTCAGACGCCAAGTATGGACGCATTTGTGTACGGCCATACGCACAGAAAAGTTAACATGCAGAGCGCTGACCACCCAGAGGTCACCGTGTTTAATCCAGGTTCTGTGGGCATTCCAAAGGACGGCACGCACAGCTGCGGAATCTACGAGGACGGCGAGTTTAGGCACGTCATCCTGGGCGAGTAAGTCTGTGTTGTCCACACGCAAAAAAATGGCGAGAAGATCGATTGGTCTTCTCGCCTTATTTGTGTCGCTGTGTCAGAGGTTTAGTGCATAGAAATAGTCATGAACTCATAGCCATGCGCATGGCGCGCAACAGAATATTCAAAAGCACGGCCGTCGTATATATAGCCAATTTGCTCAACCTCCAGGAGGGGGTCGCCCGTGCTAATTTCTAGCCTCGAAGCCTCAACCTCAGTAGGCATGACTGCCCTAATAACACGGTGTGCATTAGCAATTCTAAGTCCAATTTCGTCTTCAATGTAGTTGTAAATCGAGTGCTCTAGATGGGTCATTTTAAGATTGGGAATTAGGCTAATGGGCATGTAGGTATACTCGATGACCTGCGCAATCCCTTCAACAAGTCTGACGCGCACAATTCTGTATACAAAATCTTCGGTAGTAATATCAAGAGCTTTAGCAATGTATTCAGAAGGACGCTCAACTTCAAAGGTGTAGACCTTTGATTTGACGCGCTCACCTCGGGCGGCGTGCTCAGCCATGAAGCCTTCCATTTGACCGGAGACCTCTTTACTTGGCTTAATCTGCGTTCCTTCTTCCAGCTTTTTGACAAAAGTGCCAGAACCCTTTCGTCTAAAGATGAGACCTTGCTGCTCAAGAACTTCCAATGCTTTGTTAATGGTAATTTTGCTTACCTCATATTGCTCGCAGAGCTGAGCAACGGAAGGCAGACGAGAATAAGCAGGATACGTGCCTATAGCAATATCAGTTTTAAGATCTTGAACAATCAGCTCGTACTTATTCATGACACCTCCTCAGGTAGCAAAATTTTTACTTTGCATTCTATCTGATTTGCATTAGTATACTACTTAGAAAATCTAACATATCTGTTTTATAAAGTTGACATGTTAGGTTTAATACGTTTGAGAAAGGATAGGCATGTCGTATCAGTTGCCTGAGAATTTCTTCTTTGGTGGGTCAATGTCTGGTCCACAGACTGAGGGTAAATGGCAAGACGGCGGAAAGCTGCCAAACCTTTGGGATACCTGGTCCAACCTGGACATCCACGCATTCCACAATCGCGTTGGCTCCTATGCCGGAAATGACTTTACAGAAAGAATGGAAGAAGATCTTCAGCTTCTCAAGTCCCTTGGCTTGGATTCCATCCGCACTTCTATTCAGTGGAGTCGTTTGCTGGACATTAACGGCAACCTTAATCCAGAGGGCGAGAAGTACAATCACCATCTTTTTGCTGTTGCTAAGAAGGTTGGTATTGAGATTTTTGTAAACCTCTACCACTTTGACATGCCTGAATACCTCTTCAACCGCGGTGGCTGGGAGTCCCGTGAGGTTGTTGAGGCGTATGCGCATTACGCACGTATTGCTTTTGAAACGTTTGGAAAAGAAATCCGCTATTGGTTCACTTTTAACGAACCAATTGTTGAGCCAGAAGTTCGCTACACACTGGGCGATTGGTACCCCTTTGTAAAGAATTACTCTCGCGCCCGTGCTGTTCAGTACAATATTTCACTTGCTCACGCACTTGGTGTTCGCGAGTACCGCCGCGCAAAAGCAGCAGGTTTTATGCTTGAGGACTCTCGTATTGGCCTCATTAACTGCTTTGCACCACCATATACCAAAGAGAATCCATCAGAGGCAGACCTTGAGGCGCTGCGTATGACTGACGGCGTTAACATTCGCTGGTGGCTTGACCTGGTAACTAAGGGAGAGCTTCCACAGGACGTCATTGATACGCTGCAGGACCGTGGTGTTGACCTGCCTATTCGCCCTGAGGACAAGCTCATTCTTGCCGATGGCGTAGTGGATTGGCTGGGTTGCAATTATTATCACCCAGAGCGTATCCAGGCTCCTGCAAAAGATACTGACGAGAATGGCATTCCAAATTTTGCTGATCCATATATCTGGCCAGAAGCAGAGATGAATGTTTCTCGTGGTTGGGAGATTTACCCACAGGGTCTTTACGACTTTGCCATGAAAGTTCGTGATGAGTATCCAGAGCTTGAGTGGTTTGTTTCCGAGAATGGCATGGGCGTAGAGCGAGAAGATCTTAAGAAAGACGAAAACGGCGTAATCCAGGACGACTACCGTGTTGATTTTGTTCGTCGTCATCTTGAGTGGATTGCTCGTGCAATTCAGGACGGCGCAAAATGCCGTGGTTATCACTACTGGGCCATCATCGATAACTGGTCTTGGGCAAATGCTTTCAAGAACCGTTATGGCTTTGTTGAGGTTGACCTGGAAGATAACTACAACCGTCGTCTTAAGAAATCAGCTGAGTGGCTTAAGCAGGTTGCCACTACACATATAGTTGACTAGAAACTCGTGAAAGGAGTTTGCTCATGGCAAAAGATAATGGCCAAGCATCGTTTCTAGATAAATTTGCAGAAGTTTCTGCAAAAGTAGGTAATCAAGTTCATTTGAGGAGCCTGCGCGATGCATTTGCAACTGTCAGCCCAATTTACATTTTGGCTGGTATTGCAGTACTGATCAACAACGTTCTGTTCCCACTCATCTTTGCAAATGATCCAGTTACCTTGGCTAATTTCAAGGTTTGGGGCGCAGCAATTGCTCAGGGCACTCTGAGTTTCTCGGCAGTTATTCTTGCAGGCATTATTGGTTATTGCCTCGCTCGTAACAAGCGTTTTGAAAACGCAATCTCTTGCGTTGTTATTGGTATTGCTGCACTTATCATCATGATGCCTCAGAGCATTGTTGCCACTGCAGGCGCTGTTCTTCATGCAGCAAACGCCGCTGATGCAGCAGCTGCAGGAGTTGCACTTCCTGTGGCTGATGTTGCTAAGCTTCTGCCAACCGGCTATGCAGTTACGGGCGTTGATGTAACTGGTGCTTTCTCCACTTCCTTCACCGGTACTAACGGCCTCTTTGGTGCAATCATCATTGGCCTGCTTTCTACCACTATCTTCATTAAGCTCTCCAGCGTTAAGCAGCTGAAGGTCAGCCTTGGTGAGGGCGTTCCACCAGCGGTTGCAGATTCTTTTAACACCATGATTCCAATGATGTTGACCCTGACCGTCTTTGGTATTGCTTCTGCTCTTCTTGCAGTTTGTGCTGGTACTGACCTTATGACCATCATTGCAACAAGCATTTCTGCCCCACTGAAGGGCCTCATGAATGCTGGTCCATTTGCAGTCATCATCATCTACACCTTTGCAAACCTGCTCTTCTGCCTTGGCATTCACCAGTCCACCATCTCTGGTGTTCTGATCGAGCCAATCCTGACCATGCTTATTGTTGATAACATGGCAACCTTTGCAGCTGGTCAGCCAATTCCTCAGGACCACTACATGAACATGCAGATCATCAACACCTTTGCGCTGATCGGCGGTTCTGGTTGTACTCTGATGCTGCTTCTTGACACCTTTGTCTTCTCAAAGAACAAGGCTTCCAAAGATGTTGCAGCACTTTCTCTTCTCCCAGGTATCTTCAACATCAACGAGCCAGTTATTTACGGTTACCCAATCGTCTTTAACCTTCCTCTGATGATTCCATTTGTTCTTGTTCCAGATTTGTTCATCGGCCTGACCTACCTGTTCACCAACCTTGGTTGGATTAACCCTTGCGTTGCTATGGTTCCTTGGACAACCCCAGTCTTCCTGAGTGGTTGGCTGGCAACCGGTGGCGACATTCGTGCCGTTATCTGGCAGGTCATCGAGGTTCTTCTCGCCATGGCAATTTACCTGCCATTCATGAAGATTTCCGAGCGCGCACAGGCCAAGCAGGCTGAGGCTCTTGCAGAGAACGCTCAGGATGCAGAGTAGTTTGTGAGCTTATAATCTGAGTATCACTTGAAGCCAGCCATCGTATTTGGTGGCTGGCTCATCAAAAGGAGATCACATGAAAATCTTACTTGCTTGCAATGCCGGAATGTCCACGAGCCTGCTTGTTCAGAAGCTTCAGAAAGAGGCTGCTTCTCGTGGTTTGGATGCAGAGATTATTGCAAATCCTCTTAATAAGGCACTTGAGCTCATTGATGGCGCAGACGTCTTTTTGCTTGGACCTCAGATTGCGTATGCAAAGGCAGACGTTGAGGCCGCAGCAGGATCTACTCCTGTAGCTGTTATTCCTATGGTTGATTACGGCAGGATGAACGCTGCAAAAATCCTTGACGACGCACTGGAGCTTATTAAATAAGCGATAAAAGATTTTCTGAGCTCCCAGGTGCTCAAGAAAAGAGTATGGGGTAAAAATGGATTTAGATGACGGCATGACTGCTACGCAAGAAGCAGCCTTTGAGATTATTGCTACCGTTGGAACGGCAAAGTCAATGTATATTGGCGCTATCCAAAAGGCAAAAACGGGCGATATTGAAGGTGCGCGTGCAGATATTCTTGCTGGTACAGAGATCTTTAATGAGGGTCATAGCACGCATCTGAACATGCTGCAGCAGTCCGCAATTGATAACAGCAATGTTGAGTTCTCGCTCATCTTGCTCCACGCTGAGGACCAGCTTATGCAGGCCGAGTCTTTCCGCATTATTGCTGAGGACTTTATTGACGTGTACGAGAAGCTTCTTGACAAGTAACTGGCGAGAAAAACATGTGTGCAGAGACGTTTCTTGGTGGTATTGAGTTTGGTGGAACAAAGATTGTTCTTGCCACGGGTACACCAGACGGAAAAATTTGTGAGCGTGAGGTCTTTCCCACGACAGCACCAGAGTCTGTTTTGCCAAAGATTGTGGACTGGTTCAAAGCTCGCTCTATTCAGGCTCTAGGTGTTGGCGCATTTGGCCCCACGGGAGTCAATCCCGACCTGCCTAGCTACGGAAAGATTCTCTCGACTCCTAAGCAAGGTTGGCGCAACTTCAACTTGTTGCAGGCGTTGAAGGATGGACTGAACGTCCCTGTTGGATACGACACTGATGTTAATGCAGCTTGTTTAGGAGAAGCAGTTTTTGGCGCAGCTCGCGGCCTCGATAACGTTGTCTACCTGACAGTAGGAACCGGAATTGGCGCAGGCGTGCTGCTTGAAGGAAAACTCCAGCACGGTATGCTCCATCCCGAGGCTGGTCATATCCTTGTTGAACGCGAGACAAATGATCCTTGGCAGCAGACTAAGTGTCCCTATCACCAGAACTGCCTTGAGGGACTGGCATCAGGTCCTGCTATTCAAGAGCGCTGGGGACTTCCAGCTGTTGAGCTTACCGAGAAAGACGAGGTATGGGAGCTTGAGGCTGCCTACCTTGCAAAAGCCCTCTCCACATATGTAATGTGCTACTCACCTCAGCGCATTATTTTGGGCGGAGGCGTCATGGAGCAGAAGCAACTGTTCCCGCTTATCCATCAGAAACTTGTTGCGTACCTCAACGGCTACATCAACACTCCAGAGATAGAGGACATACAGAATTATGTTGTTCCTGGAGGTTGCGAGGGAAACCAGGGCATTCTAGGTGCTTTGGTGCTTGGACAGCGCGCGCTTGGTGTGTAATTAATTGGCGAGAAGAGCGCCTGTCGTGTAGAACAGCGTTCGCTTTGTAAACAAATGGCGAGAAGATCGATCGATCTTCTCGCCATATTTTGTGCCTTGTGACATGCGGTTTTCTAGTCAGCGTTACTTCCTAGAAAGTGTGTCAGTATTCCAGGTGCTGCTCTGAGAGCTGATGGTTACGGTTCTTCCACCGTTGGTGGAAGAGAGGGTGAAAGGCTCGCTTCTGCCACTAACCTGGCCGTTGAAGTCAAGTTCAAGCTTTGACTCGTCACCGGTCCAGGTGCCACGAACCTCTGGCTGACCACCAGTGCGCCAAATGACCGTGCCGTCTTTCTGGATGACAACCTCCATCGGCTTGCCGTCGGTGCCGGTACCGCTATAGGTGCCAACCCATTTTTGAGCTTTTTTGCGGTCTTCTTCGGACTTCTTATCCTTATCTTTTTGTTCTTGCTCTTTTTTGGTCTTCTCGGCCACGCCAGATTTAAGAGTTTCACCCTTCTTTATCTGGTCAGATACGCGAGAGTGGTATGAATCATAGGTTGAATTGTTGCCTGTATCGTCGCCCCAGATAACCTTCTCGTGCTCAATATCTCCGAGAAGAGCTTGTAGCTCAACAAGCTTATTTGCCACAGACTTTTGATCCATAGTATTTGCGGTATCTGTGTCGTTGAAGCTGTTTGCGGTTAGCCTGCGCTTGTAGTCGGCCTCAAACCAGTCGCGAATGCTTTTCTGTCGATCAGAGATTGAGCTATTCAGAACGTTGATTCCTGTATCGTCACTGCCATTAGGCATACGGAACTGTCCATTCTTCTGATCAGCCTGAATCTGCTCTTCAATTTCATTGAGTTTCTCGTACTGGTTAAGAAGTTCAACACGACTGCTGTCACTGCGAGGATCAACGCCAACACTCTCAACCTGCTCCTGATAGGTTGCAATGCGCTGCTGGACGGCGCTGCGCTTGGCTGCGTCGTCTTGGTGGGACTGAATGACCCAAGCAATGGCCAGTACGCCTACAACCAGAACGGCCGCAAGCAGGCCAAATGCCACCTTACGCAGAGAATCAGAGCCATCTTCAGTTTGCTTGCGTTCAACGGAACTAGGTCCGCTTGAAACAACGGTGAACTGCGAAGGATCAAAGTGCGAAATAGCAGTTGAATCAAGGTCATCGGCGGTGAAGACGTTGATGCGATCTGGGTCATTAATGAAGGTTGTAGGCTCCTCGTCAGCAGTGTTGGAGTTTGCGATTACGGTGGGGTCTGCGTCAGCATCTGCGTCAGTGTCTGCAACGGTGTCAGAGTCGGTGACAGCGGTAGGCGCCTCATCTGGGGTGATATAGGAGTCGTCTGTCGATACCTCTAGGAGCGAGGTTTCTGCAGCAGTGGCGTCTTCGTCATCGACTGGATACTCTGCCAGGACAGTTGCGTCTGGATCAGTTGTGTCTTGATCAGTTGCGGTGTCAACTGGATCGTCAGTCTCTGCTGGTGCGATAACCTCGGTGGCTGTGGTGGAGTTGTCGGGTGCGGTTTCTGGTGCAGGTTCTGTGGACTCGGCGAGCGCATCGGGTTTCTCGACGTTTGCGGCGTCTGCAACGCCTGCGGCGTCCTCGGCGTTCGCGGCGTCCGCGACGTCAGAAAGCTTCTGTCCGCAGTTGGAACAGAACTTTGCGTGCTTGCTAATTTCAGTTCCGCAGTTGGGGCAATTCATAGAGTCGCTCCTTAAATCGCCAGTTAGACTCAGTGGCTTTTAATTACACTGGGTTACTATTGTAGCGTTAACAGGAGAAACGCCAAAATGTTTTTAGTTTTGAAGGCGGTTGCGCGCGTTTAATGACACGCGATGTGGATCCGCTTCGCGTGTTCAGGCCCGCTACTTAGAGCAGAGAAACACCTGCTTCTGCGCAATGCTCCTCGGTCTGCTTGTCCCAGATAGATGCCTGCACCTCTCCGACGTGCGCTTTTTCTAGCAGCAGCATGCAAAGACGGCTTTGGCCAATGCCGCCACCAATGGTAAAAGGCAGCTCGCCGTCAATGAGCATCTTATGGAACGGCAGCTCAAGGCGGTCCTCGCATCCAGCGATTGCTAGCTGTGACTTAAGCGCCTCAGCGTCAACACGAATGCCCATACTGCTGATCTCTACCGCACAGTCCAAAGTCTCATCCCAGAACAGCAGGTCACCGTTGAGCGACCAGTCGTCGTAGTCGGGAGATCTAAAGTCGTGAGGCTGTCCGGAGTTCAAAGCACCGCCAATGCCCACGATAAAGGTGGTTGGATGCTCGCGAACAAACAGATCTTCTCGCTGCTTAGGCGTCTGAGTAGGGTAGAGGTCCTCCAGCTCCTGCGAGGTTACAAAGGTGACTTCGCGGCTGAGCCGCGTGTTGAGCTGGGGATAGTGCCACTTGAGCTCGTCGAGCGTGCCGCAGATTGCCTCGACAATGCGGCAGACAGCGTCTTCCAGCGTGTCGGTGTTGCGCTCGTCCTGCGTGATGATGCGCTCCCAGTCCCACTGGTCCACGTAAATGGAGTGCAGGTTATCAGGATGTTCGTCGCGACGGATAGCGTTCATGTCGCATACCAGGCCACGGCCGACGGCAAAATTGTAGCGCCAAAGTGCATATCGCTTCCATTTTGCAAGTGACTGCACTACCTCGGCGTTCTTGCCAACGTTTGGCAGGTCAAAGGCAACTGGGTGCTCGACACCATTGAGGTTGTCGTTCATACCGGTAAGCGGGTCAACGATAAGCGGAGCGGTGACACGTGACAGCTTAAGCGCCGCACACAGCTTGGTTAGAAATACGTTTTTGACCTGCTCAATGGCCTTCTGCGTATCGTAAAGTGAGAGGCTTGAGCGGTAGCCTTCGGGAATCTTAGTCATGCGGCTCCTTGCAAAAGAACGCTAAAAATTTAATTGCGCTGATTTTGC
Source organism: Lancefieldella parvula (assembly GCF_963530955.1). GTDB lineage: Bacteria > Actinomycetota > Coriobacteriia > Coriobacteriales > Atopobiaceae > Lancefieldella > Lancefieldella parvula_A. The sequence continues at coordinate 12,346 of NZ_CAUSFQ010000011.1, forward strand.
CTTCTTTCCATATCCCTTTGGCGAGAAACCCGTGTGATTTAACCGTTTTGTCAAAAAGACGGATACAAGACGTGTGCAGTAGAAAAAATAAATGAAGGCTATTGTGGGACTGTGAACTCAAATATTGCATCTCAAAAATTTTTAGAAAGTTTGTATACCTCATTCAAAGAGGGGAATATAAGTATTAAATAGTAATCATTCCTATTTAGTGGGAACCAGATAGAAAGGTTTTAACTATGCTAAACGATAAGCTCAATGTTCTTCTCGCTAACTACGCAGTTGAGGCGCACAAGATTCACAACTTCCACTGGTATGTCAGCGGCCCTTCTTTCTACAATGTGCACACCGACCTCGACGAGGTTTACGGTTCAATGTATGACCAGCTTGACGAGGTTGCCGAGCTCATCCTGATGAATGACGGCTCTCCACTTGGCTCTATGGATTCATTCCTCAAGAACGCAACTCTTTCCGAGGCTGCAGAGGGCTTCAAGAATCCTCAGGAGATTTTCGAGTCCATTCTTGCTGACTACGAGGCAATTCGCGCTTTCGCAACAGAGATCAAGAAGGATGCAGATGCTGAGGACAACTTCCTTGTTTCCGCAGCTATGGATGAGCACATCGCTCTTCTCTCCAAGACTATTTGGATGATTAAGCAGTCCAACAAGTAAGTTTGGCCCTTGGTCAGTTAACCTCTGGGTGGTCGATGAGCGCGGCCCTTGGAAATAGCCAGCTTCTTGGCAAACGACCAGCTTATTGACAAACGACCAGATAAACGTTGTGTTTCTTTCTTTCCCTTATGAACTAAAAATGCCGTCGGGTTTCCGGCGGCATTTTTTGTGGGTGCATCTGATCCAAAACCGATGCAATTATGTGCGTAGGGCTGGCTTTTGTAGATTTTTGGAGCTCGATTAATCCAAAAGCGCACTAATTATGTGTCGAGAAGAACGATTTTGATCCAAAACCCACCTAATTATGTGCCTTTCGGCACATAATTACCTCACTTTTGGATTGACTAGACACATAATTACCTGGGTTTTGGATCAATCGACATTGGAAAATCTACGACGGGATTTGATGTTGAAGTAGCTATGGCTTAGTGTCCACTTTGTTGGACACATGAAATCTTATGAGTATCTAGATTTGTTGCAACAGAGAAAGGAGTTGTAATGGGTCTTGATGCATTTGTTCGTTGCAGGTGTTTTGAAGAGGGAAAACTTAAACCCGGTCCAATACCTTTTGAAGACCTTTACATTGATGATGAAGACTACATCAGCTCAAAGTTTTTAGATCAAAAGCGTAAAGAGCTTAGCTCTGAACAGTTTAGGGAACGTTATGGAGACCTAGAGAGTGATTTTCTCGATTGGATGGATAGTGCCTGTGAGCATGAGTATGGAGAAATTTGTTCTGAAAGAGTTGGTAATTTTTGTGGCTTGTTAAGCATTGATGCCGTTTTAAGTTCAGATGAGGGTGAGTCAAAGTATCCGTTATTAAATAACATGCTTCCTGATGGCAATGGTGGTCTCTATCCTGTTGAAAAAGCACAGCCTACCCTTGATGAACTTGATAGATTTATAGAAGAGCATGCAAAGATTCAGGGATATCAGCTCATTGATGAGGAAACGCATAAAGTCCTTTTTTCTTGTGCGGTAGATGACGGTTTTTGTATGTATAGCGATGACAGCATTGATTATGGATTCACAGAAGACACTTTGTATTTCCATCAACTTAAGCCTTCACGTATATTTTACGCTGACCATTTTTGCCAGATTCCAGCTGATGATTACGAACAAACGAAGAAAGTAGTTGTTTTTTGTGATGATCAAGATGACTGTGCATCAAACTTTAGAATGACTTTACCGGGTCCAATTGATAGTGAATTAGATAATTCTGTCTTAAGAAGATTTTCTGTTAAAAAGGCAACTTTAGATTTCAAAGAAACCGGTCATTTTTGGCGGCTAAATAAAATTAGGAACCTCCTTGTAGCATCTATAGAAACAAAACACCCTATTTGTTGGTGCTAAAAACATGCTCTTTTATAAAACGTATGAGTTGCTCTATCGAACTGTAGCCTTTTATTAACTACCTAGAAAAAGAGGGCCGCCACCAGGCAGCCCTCTTCGCGTTTGCGCTGGCGAGAAGAACGTTGCGCTTGAACGATCTTCTCGCCAGATGGTGAACTTAATAGGTAGGATTCTCTACCTCAACCTTGTCGACTTCCTGGAAAGGAGCAAGGGTTGAGACCATGACAATTGGCTCGTCATAAGGGTTGTTGACGTAGTGAACCTCGCCGGGCTCAATGTGGATGAAGTCGCCAGCTGAGAGGGTGTGAACCTCGCCGTCAACCACAATGTCAATCTTGCCTTGAAGAATGTGGAAGTTCTCCTCCATGATGTTGTGGTAATGAGCTTGGAAATCCTGGCCAGGCTGGAACTGGACCATGGCATAGTTCATGCGAGGGCCTTTCATCAGGTACTTAGGACCGTGATCTCCGCACCTGTACTCAAAATCGTTCTCATTGACAATAAACATCTTGCTTTCCTTTCAGGCGCAACTTTTGATGCGACCAAACGTTTTTCTTGTGCGCTATGCGTATCCGTGGCGCAGCGGAGCCCGGCGTTTACAGACCAGGTGCTCTCCACATGCTCTTGACCTTGTTCTCTTCTGCAAGCTCAAGCTGACTCTTGTAAACATCCTTCCACTGGACATAGAGCTGATCGTAAACAGCTTTGTTGTCTGGGTTGGGGGAGAATGTCTTATCCCATTTAACAACGCGCTTTGCGCCCTCAGCAATGCTTGGATAGATGCCTACGCCGTAGCCCGCAAGGACAGCGGCGCCCAAGGCAGTTGCCTCTTTGACCTCTGGGATGCGGACGTTCTTGCCAGTAACATCGGCAACAATCTGTGCCCACAGAGAACACTTGGAAGCGCCACCTGCAAAGATGAGCTCGCTTGGCTCATTGCCCGTAGCTTCTTTGACCAGTTCAATATGGCCGCGGACGAGAAGGGCGGTGTTCTCCAAAATTGCGCGATAGAAGGTGTACTTATTGAAACGCTCTGGATCAAGCTCAAAGTTGGTGAACGTTGGGCTTGCGTGGATCCAGTGGATGTAGTTCATAACGTCACTGAAGCAGCAAAGCATACCGTGGCTACCAGCAGGAATCTCTGCAGCGCGCTCGTTCATGACCTCATACACGTCATCAATGCCGCGCTCTCTTGCCTCGGCCTTTTCTGCCTGGCAGAAGCCGTCGCGATACCAGCGCATAACCAGACCAGGCTTGAATGCCAGAGCCTCGTACTGCCAAATCTGCGGAATAGCATGGCAGTTTACACGGACGCGATACTCTGGGTCTGGAGTGCTCTTATCGGTGTTGAACTCGTACTGCCAGAAGCTACCACCAAAAACGCCAGCCTGGCCAGGCTCGCAAGCGCCAACGCCAATCATACCCAGCTGGCAATCGCCGCCGCCGACAACAACAGGTGTACCTTCGGCAAGGCCCGTCTCTGCTGCGGCGTCTGCAGTTACAGTGCCAAGGACTTCCCCGCACTCGATAACCTGGCCAAACAGGTCGTCACGAAGACCGCACTCCTTTGCAATCTCCGGATCCCAGGCGCGTTCTTCCAAGCTCATGATGCCGGTGGTGCTGCCGTTTGATGGCTCAACCGCAAGAACACCAGTGAGCTTGTAAGCAAGCCAGTCGTTGAACATACCAATCTTGGCTGCCTTGTTGTAGATCTCTGGCATCTTGTTCTTAACCCAAAGAAGACGAGGTAGAGCGCCTAGTGCATAGGTTTGACCACTCTTCTGGTAAATCTTCTTCTCAAGCTCTGGATCCATATCAATGAGCTGTTTAACCTCATCGACACTTCGGGCGTCAACGTTAGCGCATGCCCAAATCTCGTTGCCGTCTTGGTCATACAGAAGGATGCCCTCGCGCATGCAGGTGGTGGAAATACCTGCAATTTCTTTAGGATCAATAGAGGTCTTTGCCAAAACCTCTTTGATGCAGTCCAGAGCAAGCTGCCAGTTAGTAACCCAATCAAAGTCCATGCTGCCAGGCCAACGAGGGTCCTCATGGTGCTCCCACTCGCGCTGAGCAACCCCAACCTGCTCACCGTCAACACTAAAGAGAACGGCGCGAATACTTCCTGTTCCCGCGTCTAGTGCAAGAAGATACTTTCTCATCAGATCCTCCTTGTTTACGAAAGAAGCAGCTCAGCAGCGGTGTCTGAATCCGTAATCAGTACGTTCAGATAGCCGCCGTTGAGCACTGCTTTAATTGCCGTAACTTTATCTTTGCCACCAGCAACGCCAACAACGTTCTTGAGCTGGCGAAGCTTGTCCAGATCGGTACTAATGACGCGATCTTCAATTTCTGTCTGAATAAGATTGCCGTCTTTATCCATAAAGTGATTCAGGACGTCACCGACGGCTCCCTGCATCTTAAGTACGGTCAGCTCGCCCTCGTTAAGGATGCCGTTGCGCAAAACGGTGGCGCCCTCAACTGCGGCGCCAATGCCGACCACACTCATGTCTGCATATTCCGTCATAGTGGACACGTCTTGCAGGCTTTTCTCGTCAAGAAGCGCATCGCGCACTTGGCGAGAAGACACAACAAGTGGAGACGGCGTCAGGAACAGGTGCATGGAGTAGGCGGTGGTGCCAACGGATGGCAGGTAGTAGCTCACGCCGCCTGTAAGGCTTACAACGTTGAGCGACTCCTCGCGGTTTTTGGCGAGAAACCCCAGCATACGGCTGACGGTATCGCCGTAGCCAATGTTGAGGTAGCCGTCCTCGCGCAGGTGATCGGAGACGTAGTGAGCTGCGCCCTGAGCAATAGATTGATTAATGGCAGAGCTATCCAGAGGAGTTGGGATCACAAAAGCGTCCTTGAGGCCAAAGCGGTCAATAAGGAGCTGTTCTGCGGAAACGCGCTGGCTATCGTTCTTTCTGAAGCTGAACTGAACAATGCCCTGCGCGCGAGCTTCTTCAAGTAGACGGATAACTTTTGCACGAGAAACGCCCATGACCTCAGCAATCTGAGTCTGGGTGTTATCTTCCATGTAGTAATACCACGCAGCCTTAGTAGCTAGTGCATAAGTTTGTTCGTCCATGCATCCTCCTGTTGATACTTTTGTTTAATGATAAAACATTTGTATCTAACATACTAGACTTCATTATAGTAATTATTCTCCCTATTAACAGGAAGATATACTACAAATACCATAATTACGTATAGAGGTATTGCGGACTATTGTTCATGATACAATCAAAAATACCATTCACGGCAGTAATAATACCGTTTGCCGTGACGGTGCTTTGAAGAATGCCTATTTATAGATATCTTCAAAGTGTGAGATTTTGTACGGCCGTTAGTTATTTTTTGGTAGGAGGTACTATGGGTAAATCTTTTGACATCGATATCGATGCCACTGACCCAAAGTCGCCTGAAGGAAAAGATGTGTGCGAGCAGTGCGACACACTTCTTTCCGTCCGCGGAATCAAGAAGTCATTTGGCTCCAACGAGGTATTAAAAGGCATTAACTTAGATTTGGCGCCAGGAGAGGTCATCTCTCTTATTGGTGGCAACGGTTCCGGTAAATCTACCCTCATGAAGATCATCATGGGTATTTACTCTGCCGATGAGGGAGAAATTTCTATCGATCGTCAAAAGGTTGATATCTCCAACCCTAAGGCCGCACTTGCACACAGTATCTATATGGTTCCTCAGGAGCCAATGCTGTTCCCTAACATGACCGTTAGAGAGAACATCACCATTGGTTTTGAGGCTCCAAAAGCTGAGCTTAACAAGATGCTTGAAGACACTATGAAAGAGATTGGCTGGGAGCTTGACCTGGACCGTAAGGCAATGACACTTTCCATTGCTGAGCAGGGCATGGTTGAGATTCTCCGCGGTCTTATGCGTCACTCTGAGATTCTTATTCTGGACGAGCCAACTTCTGCACTTACCTTTGACGAGGTACAGAGCCTCTTCAAGGTAGTCCAGGAGCTCAAACAGAAAAACATTGGCATCATCTACATTACACACCGCCTGGCAGAGGTCTTTGAGATTTCTACCAGCATTGGCATTCTGCGCGACGGCGTTATGGCTATGCGCGGTAAGGTAGAGGACTTCACGCGAGAAGATCTTGTACGTGGACTTCTCCCGCCAGACGCAGCAGAGATTAAGAAAGAAATTGCCGAGAGCGCAAATATTGATTACGACGCAGAGCCTATTTTTGAACTTGCTGAGTTTACCGGCTATGGCTTTGCTGACGTAAACCTCAACATTTATCCAGGCGAGATTGTTGGTCTTGCGGGCATTGTTGGTGCTGGTAGATCAGAGATGGCTACCACCATTTATGGTATGGATAAGGTGTTGGGCGGCAAGGTATTTGTTGACGGCAAAGACATCACCGGCAAGTCCACCAAAGACGTTATTGCTGCAGGTCTGAGCTATGTTCCGGAGGATCGCTTCAACGACGGTCTGTTTAGAATCCGTGACGTTGCTGAGAACACTACCAGTGCTCTGCTTGCAAATTCTTCCCTGGGTAAGCTGCTGCTTAACCGTAAAGAAGAGGATAGGGTTTCTCAGAACTACGTTGATAACTTCCGCACCAAGGTCACAGGCCTTGATCAGGAGGTAGGTGGTCTTTCTGGTGGTAACCAGCAGAAGATTGTTATTGGCCGCGCATTCTCGGTTGCTCCAAAGGTTGTTATTTTGGACGAGCCAACCCGTGGTATTGATGCTGCTGCTCGTGGCGATGTGTACGCCGTTTTGCAGGAGCTCCGTAAGCAAGGCGTTTCTATTCTTCTGATTTCTTCTGACATGGAAGAGATTATTGAGCTTGCTGACCGTGCGTTCACCATGTACCAGGGACGCATTAATCACGAGTTCAAAAAAGAAGAAATTACGCAGGACAACCTCATGTCCGCTGCATTTGGATTGTAGGAGGTGACGTATGGATCTTGTAAAGCGCCTTCTCAAGGCTAGGGGACTGAGCAGCCTCGCATTCCTGATTGCTCTCTTTATTATTGTTGGTGCAATGAATCCTGCATTCTTGACGCCAGCAACAATTGCTGCCTGCTTTAACACGTCCGTTGTCTACACATTGGTCGCTGTTGGCGTGGCTTTCACCCTGTTCATTGGTGAGATTGACGTTTCTGTTGGTTCCAACCTGGGTCTTGTTGCTGTAGTAGTTGGTAGCATGCTGAGAGATGGAACTCCACTTCCCGTTGCTTGCCTGGTAGGTATTCTTATTGGTGTAGCAATTGGTCTGGTAAACGCCTGGGGCGTTGCCGTTATGAAGGCTCCATCGCTTATCTTTACCCTGGGTACCAATGGCGTTCTGCGCGGTATTGTTTACGTTTACACCAACGGCCAGTGGGTTGAGAACCTTCCTAAGGAGTTCAAGGACTTCTCGGCAGTAACTGGTATTGGCGACTTCACCGTTTACTACTGCGCAGTTATTGCACTGGTTATTCTGATCCACTTTGCACTGACCCAGACTCGTCGTGGTCGCTGGTTTGCAGCAGTTGGCGATAACGCTAACGGTGCAACTCTGGTTGGTATTCCAGCTCTTCAGACCAAGATTCTGGCATACGTCATCTGTGGCGTTATGGCAGCTATCGGCGGCATTATCTTCTGCAGCCGTATTGGCTTTGTTACCCCAATGAGTGGCAACGGCTACGAGATGAAGGCTATTGCAGCCTGCGTTCTTGGTGGTGTTAGCCTGCTTGGCGGCGTTGGTTCCGTTCTTGGTGCAGCTGTCGGCTCCGTCATCATGGCATCCATTAGCTACCTGTTGGTCTTCATGGGCTTCTCGTCAAATTACGACAATGCAATTACCGGCGTTATTCTGATTGTCATTGTTGTTGTGGACGCCCTGCTTCAGCACCGCTCCATTGTTCAGAACAGGCACGCTCGTCTGAACGCACGTGTTTCTCCAAAGGCAACTTCTGAGGTTCTTGCAGAGCAGATTGCAGACTTTGGTGAGGCAGCTATAAGCCCTTTGGGTAAGAAGGGCGGTGTTCGCTAATGATGAAGACACTTAAGGGATTCTTGTCCAAGGGTCAGACAAGCTGGAACATGATCCTTATCGGTTTGCTTGTGCTTGAGTTTGTGATTTTTGGTGCTGCTAACGGCAAGTTCTTGCGTCCAGCACTGCTGTTTACCAGCATTAACGATAACCTGCCCGTATTTATGATCTCGCTTTTTGTAACGCTTGTTATGGTTACCGGCGGCATCGACATCCAGGTTGCTTCCCTGGTTGGTCTGACGTCCATCACTATTGGCGTTGGCTGGCAAGACTTTGGCCTTCCCATCTGGGGCGCTGTAGGCGTTGCCTTTGTTTTGGTCGTTGCTTGTGGCGCGCTTTCGGGCTTCTTGATTGCGTACTGCCGAGTGCAAGCAATGGTTGTTACCCTGGGCGGCAGCTTCCTGTACTCTGGTCTGGCGCTTCTCATCTCTACACTTTCCAAGACCGAGAGCTACCAGGGAATTGGCGGTTTCCCCGAGGACTTCAAGTTTGTATCTAACTTCCAGCTCTTTGGCGTCATCCCATTCCAGTTGCTTATCTACATCCTGATGCTGGTCATCGCGTTTATTCTGCTGCACAAGACCAAGTATGGTCGCCGCATTACCCTGGTTGGCGTTAACCAGAGCGCAGCTGAGTTCTCTGGCATTAACAGCCGAGCAGTCATCATGTCCACCTACATGCTCACCGCAGTTTCCGCTGTTATTGCAGGTGTTGTTCTGACCGCTTACCTGGGTACCGCTAAGTCCGATCTTGGTGCCGACCTCACCATGGACATCATCACCGCAGTTGTTTTGGGCGGCACGCTTTCCACTGGTGGTAAGGGCTCCATCGTTGGTACCGCACTTGCTTCGTTTGTTATTGCATTCTTGCGCTTCGGCTTGCCATTGTGCTTCAAGGTAAGCCCACAGTACCTGGATATTCCTGTTGGTGTCCTGCTGGTTGTTGTCATCGTTGCTCGATCGGCAGCAAGCGGAACAAATATTGGTACGTTTTTGAAATCGCTGCTTTCAAGCAGCAGTAAAGCCAAGGCATAAGCTTTGGGGAAATTGTGCCTTAGGCACAGACAAGGGAGGTTACCTATGCAAGAGATTACTCGTCGTGGTTTTATTGGTGCCGCTGGTATCACCGCAGTTAGCGCTGGCCTCGCTCTGGCAGGCTGCAATGGTGGTGGCGAGAAGAAAGAAGAGACCAAGAAGTCCGAGGGTGGCGGAGACGTCAAGGGCAAGACCGTAGCATTTATTCCTAAGGTCACCGGTAACGCATTCTTCGAGTCCGCAAACAAGGGTGCACAGGACAAGTCCAAGGAGTGGGGCTTCACCGTTGACTACATCGGCGACGCAACCGCTTCCGTTTCCGCTCAGGTTTCCGTCATCAACCAGGCAGTTGCTAACGGCGTAGACGCAATCAGCATCTCCACCGTTGACGCAAAGGGCGTTTCCGACGCACTGAAGAAGGCAACCGCTGCTGGTATCGTAGTTACCACTTGGGACTCCGACGCTAACCCAGAGGATCGTACCCTCATGGTTTCTCAGGGCACCCCAGAGATTCTTGGTCAGATGCTTGTTGACATGGGCGTTGCTGGCCTCAAGGAGCGCGGCAAGGACCCAGAGAAGGACGAGATCACCTACGTCTGGCACTACTCCCAGGCAACCGTTACCGACCAGAACTCCTGGCAGGTAGCTGCACAGAAGATCATCAAGGAGAAGTATCCTAAGTGGAAGAACGTCCACGAGAACTACTACTCCAACCAGGACGCTGAGCAGGCAATCACCATTGGTGAGGCAATTCTCGACGCTTACCCAGAGATTGACCTGATCATCTGCAACGACTCCACCGCTCTTCCTGGTCAGCTCCAGGCTGCAGAGAACAAGGGCTACGACGAAAAGAAGATCACCATCACCGGTTTTGCTTCTCCACAGTCCATCAAGTCCTACTGCGAGCACGGCACCATCTACAACTGGGGCCTTTGGGACTGCGCAGTTCAGGGCGCTATGGGTTGCTATGTTGCAGCATTCCTTGCAGCTGGTAACGAGGTCAAGGTTGGCGACACCATCTCCATCCCAAGCATTGGCGATGTTAAGGTTGAGCCTAACGACTCCATCGCCGAGGGTGCAAAGACTGGCGAGAAGAACAACGGCGTTGTTCTGCTTCCTGAGCGCCTTGTCTTCACCAAGGAGAACATGAACAACTACTCCTTCTAAGTAGAAGCGGTACGTTTTAGCTGGCGAGAAGACCGATTTTCTCGCCAGCTTATGAGGTAATTCAGCCGCAGAGGGAAGTGATTCTCTTTGCGCGCTTTAAGGTTTTATTGAAAGGATTTTCATGGCAGATCTGGACGGATTGAAAGTAGCTAAGGATTATCACGTAGACACTCCTTTTGCTAACAATCAGGGATTTTATGTAAAGGGTGCAAACAACCTCGACTGGGGTATGCAGAAGCACCTCTCCAACATCTTTGATCCAAAGAGCGGCAACACTGTAATGTTCGCATTTGACCACGGTTACTTCATGGGTTCAACCGCTGGCCTCGAGCGTCTTGACCTGCTGCTTCCACAGCTTGCTCCTTACGTTGACTGCTTCATGGGCACCCGTGGCGCAATCAGGACCTGCGTTTCTCCAGAGGTTTCTAAGGGCATCGCACTTCGCGTTTCTTCTGGCTCTTCTATGCTTCAGTCCGACCTCTCGCACGAGGTTGTTGCTGTTGACATCGAGGATGCTATCCGCATGAACGCAGACTGCATGGCTGTTCAGACCTTCATCGGCGCTGATGGCCAGCTTTCCAGCATTGATAACCTGAGCCAGGTCATTAACGCTGGCTTCCGCTATAGCATTCCTACCCTCGGCGTTTGCGCTGTTGGTAAGGATATGGAGCGCACTGGTCGCTTCTTCAAGCTTGCAACCCGCATCATCGCTGAGATGGGCTGCCAGATTGTTAAGACTTACGACTGCGAGGACTTCGAGGAAGTCGTTGCAGCATGCCCAGTTCCAATTGTTGTTGCTGGCGGCAAGAAGCTTGCTGAGCGCGATGCTCTGCACCTTGCATATGACGTCATCCGCAAGGGCGCACGTGGCGTTGACATGGGCCGCAACATCTTCCAGAGCACCCATCCTCTGCAGATGGCTGAGGCTGTCCGCATGATCGTTCACGAGGGCGCAACCGACGCTCAGGCATGGGAGTTCTTCGAGGACGCAACCCACTAAGCGCGCACAGGTCCACGCGACCTCCAAGTGCGGCATTGTCGCAGGTACGACGGGTGCGATCCCGCACGACCTCCAGGCACGAAAGCGCTGCTCACACGTGGCTTTCTCATGTGGCGAGAAACATACTGACCTTGAGCTGGTAATCCTTTCGGATTACCAGCTTTTTTCTGTAGCGTGTTAGCGGCGGCTTTGAGGCCCGGCGCACAAAATAGCGCAGCTTTGGTAGGTTCTGCTGAAGAATCGACATGTTCCT
>NZ_CAUSFQ010000012.1:0-23485 GCF_963530955.1 Lancefieldella parvula
GAGCACGTCAAGGGCAACATCGAGCAGCTCGATTGGCTTGAGGTAGACGCTCGTATCGACTAGCGTGACGCGAGGCTGCGGGCTGCATCGCGCTGCGGGCTCTGCGACGGACGCGAGGCTGCGGGCTGCGACCAAGCCAGTGCGAACAGGTAATATTGCACACCGAATACCGAACACACCTTGGGGGCTTCTCCCGAGGTGTGTTTTTGTGCGTTCAAGCTGCCTCTCTCCATTTTTTGATCGGCTCTGATTGCGAGCCTGAAAAGCTCATCATGTCTGAGTAAAACAGCTCAGACATGGCGAGCAAAACCGGCAAATAGCTCAGACTTGGTGCACTTTTCCGGCAAATCGTTCAGACATGGCGAGAAAATCAGGCTCCATAAGAGTGCTCATGAAACTAACCTCGGATTCAAAAGTCACGTCACGAAAGGTCCGCCTGAAAAGTGCAAAGAATCTGTGTTTTGGATACAGATTCTTTGCAGAAATCAGGCAAATCCACAGATTCTTTGGTGTTATCAGGCAAAAGTTACAGAATCTTTGCAGAAGTCAGGCGCGCTTGATGTAAGCCTTGCGATTCAGCTGCAATTCTCGAAGAGAAGAACTTCTCGCCTTGCGCATCACACACGGTCAAGCGCACGGTCAGGCGCGCTTGGTCCAGGCTCTACAGGTCAACTGGCATTTCAATGCACGCGACCAGACATGCTCCTGAGTGCGCAACGCATGCAGGAAAACCACCGCCTTACCTGGTATTTTTGAACAACATTTAAATAAAAATTTCTATTGACTTGCAATCAATGTGATATCACAATGATGCCAACAGAAAGCTCATTGTCACAAAGGAGATCTTATGAGCACCGAGAAAATCATTAAGTCCAAGAGTGGTTGGCTGTTCCTGCTGATTACTATTGTTCTTTTTGCAGTTGCAGCCCTGTTTACGCTGAATTTTGTACTCAGCGCTATCGCTGCAGACAGAAATCCTCTCCTGGACCCATCGTTCCCAAGCATCATTGGTGCACTGGTATTCTTCTTTGCAGGAATGTTTGTTTCAAGTGGCCTGTTCAGCCTTCAGCCTGGTCAGGCAAAGGTGTGCGTGCTATTTGGTAAGTATATTGGCACCGTTAAGGACGAGGGCCTTCGTTGGGCAAATCCTTACTACGCCAAGACCCTTTCTACAAACGTGGGTGACCTCTCTTCTCTCGCTGCAGGCGTTACTCCCAGTGTAAACGTGCACACCTCCATCATTTCCACTCGTGCTCGCACGCTGAACGGCGACGTCCTCAAGGTCAACGACCGCATGGGTAACCCAATCGAGATCGCAGAGGTTGTTGTTTGGCGCGTGAGCGATACCGCAAAGGCCCTCTTTGACGTCGACGACTACGACAGCTACGTTGCTATGCAGGCAGAGACCGCGCTTAGGCACGTCGCGAGCATCTACAGCTACGACCACATGGAGGACGAGTCCGAGTCCAACACCGCAATTACCCTGCGCTCCAACATCGAGGAGGTCTCCGAGGCGCTTCAGTCCGAGCTGAGCCGCAACCTTTCTGTTGCTGGCATCACCGTTGACGACGCTCGCCTCACGCACCTGTCCTACGCTCCCGAGATTGCGCAGGCAATGCTCCGCCGCCAGCAGGCAGAGGCAATCATCGCTGCACGTAAAAAGATCGTCGAGGGCGCCGTTTCCATGGTTGACATGGCCCTTACCCAGCTGTCCGAGAATGGCGTTGTTGAGTTTGACGAGGATCGCAAGGCTGTCATGGCCTCCAACCTCATGGTTGTTCTCTGCGGTGAGTCCGAGGCCCAGCCTGTGCTTAATACCGGTTCCTTGCAGCAGTAAAGCATGGCGAGAAACCCATGGCACCTCGCAAACAATATCCACTTCGTGTAGCTCCAGAAGTCTGGGAGGCGGTTGAACGCTGGGCGCAAGACGACATGCGTTCAACTAACGCTCAGGTAGAATGGATTTTGCGCGATGCTCTGAGAAGGGCAAAGCGCTCTCCAAAAGTTCAAGACACTCGTGTGAACAAGATAGATAAATTGGAAGAAGGAAACTAACATGGCCGACAATATTCCACAGCCACCTGTTCCTAACGCTCCCGTACCTCCTGCTGCACCCGCAGCTCCCGCCGCTACGCCTACTGTGCCTGCAGCTTCTGCTGCACCGGCCCCAGCCCCAGCTCCAGCGGCTCCTGGCGAGGTTGTTCCCGTGTTGAGCGTCCAGCACTTTACCAAGAAGTATGGCTCCAAGGTAGCTGTTTCTGACCTTTCGCTCGACGTTATGCCTGGCGACATCTACGGTTTTATCGGCCACAACGGCGCAGGTAAGACAACGCTTATCAAGTCCATCGTTGGCGCTCAGCCATTTGAGGGCGGCGTCATCTTTGTGGATTCAAAGAATGTGCTGGTTGACCCTGTTGGCTCAAAGCAGGTCATCGCTTACGTCCCAGATAACCCAGACATTTACGAGTTCATGAGCGGCATTAAGTACCTCAATTACGTCAGCGACATCTTTGGCGTTCCTGCGGAGAACCGCGTCGAGCGCATTACTACGCTGGCCAACCGCTTGGGCATCACTGATTCCCTGGCAAATGCTATTGGCAGCTACTCTCACGGTATGAAGCAGAAGCTGGTTCTGATTTCCGCCCTGCTCCACGAGCCAAAGCTCATCATTTTGGACGAGCCATTTGTTGGCCTGGATCCAGCAGCAAGCTTCGAACTGAAGAAGATGCTGCACGAGCTTGCCGACCGCGGATCTGCCGTGTTCTTCTCGTCACATGTTCTTGAGGTTGTCGAGAAACTCTGCAATAAAATTGCAATTATTCGTCAGGGCAAGCTTCTTGCCGCAGGTAAAACGGACGAGATTCGAGGCAATGCTTCTCTTGAGGAAGTCTTCCTTGGTCTTGAGGCTGGCGCCCCTGGCGTTTCTGCCGAGATTGCTCAGGATATGGCTACTACAAAGGACGGCGCCGCTGTTCAGCCAGTCATTCCTGGCGCACCTGTAGTCGCCGCACCTGCAGCCCCAGCTGCACCCGCCGCTCCAGCAGCACCTGCAGCCCCAGCTGCACCAGCCGCACCTGCAGCACCTGCAGCTCCAGCAGCGCCTGCAGCACCTGCAGCACCCGTCGCGCTTGCAGCACCAGCTGCACCAGCAGCACCAGCAGCCCCAGCAGCCCCAGCAGCACCTGCTGCTCCAACTGTACCCGGCGCACCAGTTCCTCCAGGCGCTCCAGTTCCTCCCTCCTTCCCTAAGGAGAACTAGTCATGGCAAACAACGTTCCACAGGCTCCTCAGCGCCCCGATGTGCCTGAGCAGAACCTGCAACTCTCAGGAGATGTGTTTATTCCAGCTCAAGTAAGCGCTGGTCAGGTTCCTGTTCTCGATCGCTCTGAGCTCAAACTGCCTTCCAATCTCAAAGTGTTCTGGATGCTGCTTAAGGTTCAGATCACCATGATTTGGACTACGCAGGTTATAGGTGCTCGAAAGAATTTTGAGAAAAAGGTTGGCGCAAACGCTCTGCCTATTGTCGGTGGCGTTTTTGCAGTTGTTGGCGCACTCTTTATGATGGTCTACATCTACGGCGTTTCAACAACTTTAGCCATTGCCGGCTTCACAAGGCTGCTGCCTCTCGCAGGAATTCTAGCTGGTACTCTACCTGGTGTTATTTTGACATTTGTAAAGGCCAATGGCGTGCTTTTTGCGTACAAGGATTACGACTTTATCATGTCGTTGCCAATCAAAAAGAGCACTATTATTTATTCTCGCGTAGCTGCTCTTTATGCTGCAGAGGGTATCTGGTCTATCACCATTATGCTGCCAGTCTTTTTGGCTTACTTCACCTTTGAGGCTGTTACACTTCCACGCTTGATTGGTGCCTTGTTCGCGCTTCTTCTTGGGCCTAACCTTGCGGTTTCTGCTGCAATTCTCTTGGCTTTTGTGGTTGCTGCCCTTGCTGCAAAGCTGCACTTCAAGTCACTCGGCGTGGTTATCGGTGGAGCGTTCGGTCTTCTATTTATGGTCGCGTATCTGTTCTTTATCTTTACGATATCTTTCAATGCAGACAAGTTTGTCCCAGGTGTGGTGGATAACTTCCAGAACACCGTCTTTAGCGTTGCAAGTTCAGTTGGCGTAGTTTATCTTCCATCACTGTGGATTGCGGATTTCTTTAACTCCGGCTCCCTTGTCAGTTTCTTGCTGTTTGTTCTGGTATCCGTTGGAGCGCCTGCGGCAATTGTGGCAATCATTTCTCGCTTCAACGACCGCATTAATGCGCTGGTAAGCGAGGATAAGGTCCAGAAGAAGTTCACCACCAAACAGATTTCCACCAAGTCCGCGACGCCTTTTGTTGCTCTGATCAGAAAAGAGATTCAGACCATCACAGGTTACCCAGCAGTCTTTATAAACATGCTTTTTGGCTGCTTGCTGATGGTTATTCTCGCCTTTATTTCCATGTTCTTTAGCACGTCGTCTATCGTGGCCTACTTTGTTCCTGCGTCCGAGGTTCCGCGCTATCTACCTTTGGCAAGAACCATCTTTGGCATGATAACCACCTGGTTTGGCACCTCGATGTTCTGCGCTGCCAACTCCGCTGCTATTTCGTACTCGCTGGAAGGCCGCTCAAACTGGCTGATGGCAACTATGCCTGTATCTTCAAAGCAGATTTTTGGCGCAAAGATTGCCGTGAACATGCTTTACGTGCTCATTTTCAGCGTTGTGACCCAGATTTTCTTCCTGATTCCTGGTCACATCACCATTGAAACGGCCCTGAGAAACGTTATTCTGCCGCTCTGCATTGTGTTCCTGGTGTCTAACGTTGGCCTAGCCATTGATATTCGACGTCCAAACTTTGACTGGACTTCTGTTGTTGATATCACCAAGAGAAGTCTTTCGGTTACCGTATCTTCTCTTGCGGGCACGCTGGGCTCCATGTTTGTTATCGGCGGTACGTTCATGATGATGATTGCTCCAGTTATCGACTCATTTAGCTCGTCAACGGGCGTGGTTAACGAGACGCTGCCAAACATCATCTTTGTCACGCTGTCACTGGTGAACGCAATTATCGGCTACCTGATCTTTAACAACACCGTTCACCGAGGAGTTAGAATCTAACTTTTGTGATGCATGCGGGTGGCGTTCTACAATTTCACGTCATTTACCTGCGGCAACATCACAAATTCTTCTGCCGAGAAGAAACTTTGAGGCACCCACCACATGTCGTTTATCGAATGGTGGGTGTCTCTTTTTGCGCTTTGCGGTACGGTAGGGTGGCTAGAGGTTTTCTTGTTCGGTAAGTAGCAGGAAGGGCCGAAGCATATCGCGCTAGACTCGGGCGCGTACTATCGGCTGACCTTCTCGGCTGCTTGCCGCAGTCAGAGGAGGCATCATGGCCGAAAAAAATGTTTCTAAGGTAAAGAATGTGGTCCTGGTGGGCCAAGGTGGCGTGGGCAAAACCATGCTTGCCGAGGCAATGCTGCATCTGACGGGTGCAACCACTCGTTTAGGCGGTCACGCAGGCACAAAGCCCACGCTTGATTACGATTCACAAGAGTCAGAGCGCGGATTCTCTATCTCTACTACTATCGCACCAATTACCTGGGAAAATACACGCATTAACGTGCTTGATGCGCCGTGCTATCCTGACTTTGTGGGTGACGCCTATTCGGCAATGAGCGCTGTTGAGACTGCGCTGTTTGTTGTTGATGCAGCTAGTGGACCTGGCACTATTACCACCAGGCTTTGGTTTGCCGCCGAGGATCTTTCTCTCTGCCGCGCGCTGTTCATCAACCGCCTGGACCGCCCTGATGCAGACTACGAGACCGCGATGGCTATGCTCCAGGATCGTTTTGGCTCCTCGCTTGGCGCAGTGACCATTCCAATGGGTTCTGGCGAGGCGTTCTCCGGCATCATTGACGTTGTCCATCAGAAGGCGCGCAAGCTGGTAGACGGCAAGCCTGAGGTCACCGATATTCCTGCCGAGTTCCAGGCAGAGGCAGAAGCTGCTCGCGCGGCCCTGACCGAGCTGGTTGTTGAGGCAGACGATGAGCTGATGATGCGCTACCTTGAGGGCGGAGAGATTACGCAGGAAGAGCTTGAGGGTCTGCTGGGCAAGGCTCTTATGGAGCGCATTTTTGTTCCTGTCTTCTCCGGTTCTTGCGTCCGCGAAGAGGGCGTCATCTCCTTGCTTGACGCTGTTGACGGCTGGTTCCCAACTATGTCCGACTTTGGCCGCATTCCGCTGGTGAACGGCGAGCAGCTTGATATTTCCCCTGATGACGAGCGCCCTGTTGCGTTTGCTTTTAAGTCGCTGCAGGATCCACAGAACGGCAAGCTTACCTTTGTGAAGGTGCTTGCAGGTACTGTTTCTGCAGGTTCTGAGCTTATCAACGCTCGCACACGCAAGCCCGAGCGCCTTTCTCACCTGTATCGTATGTGCGGCAAAGAAACAGCTGATGTGAGCACCGCCGCAGCCGGCGATATCGTAGTAGTTCCAAAGCTCGAGGCCATGACGGGCGACACGCTTTCCGTTACCGGTAAGGTTGAGGCCGCTGCATTTAGGTTCCCCAACTCCCTGTACCGCACGGCTATTGAGCCTGATGAGCGCGGTACCGAGGGCAAGCTCTTTGCGTTCCTGGAGAAGGCCGCCGACGCTGATCCAACCCTTAAGGTTGAGCGTGACGAGGACACCGGCCAGACCATTGTTTCTGCAATCGGCGAGGCACAAGTAGCCGTTCTTCTCGAGCGTCTTGAGCAGCGAGCCGGCGTTTCCGCACATAAGGTTGCGCTTCGCATCCCATATCGCGAGACAATCCGTCGAGTTGCAAGTGCTCAGGGTAGGCACAAGAAGCAGACCGGCGGCTCCGGTCAGTATGGTGACTGCTGGCTGCGCATCGAGCCAAACCCAGACGCAGGTTACGAATTTGTGGACGAAATCGTAGGCGGCCACATTCCACGCGGCTTCATCCCCGCTATTGATAAGGGTGTTCAGGAGACCATGCGCGAAGGCGTTTTGGCTGGTTATCCTATGATTGACGTTAAAGTTGCTGTTTACGAGGGTTCTTACCACCCAGTTGACTCCAACGAGATGGCATTCAAGACCGCTGCTCGCATTGGCTTCCAGAAGGCTGTTGACCAGGCAGAACCAGTTCTCTTGGAGCCTATGGCTCACCTGGAGATTACCGTTCCAGACAGTTACGCAGGTTCCGTCATGGGCGACGTATCCGCTTCCCGCGGTCGTGTTGAGGGAATGTCTTCCGGCACCGGCGTTTCGGCTGGTGAAACCACCATTAAGGCGACGATTCCATACGCTGAGGTTACCGATTACGCTACAAGACTGAGGTCCCTCTCGCGCGGAACGGGTGAGTACACCGTTGAGCTGGCAGGATACGAGCAGGTGCCACACGACATTCAGGCTCGTCTTGCTGCCGAGTACGCCGAGCGTCGCGCCGCTGGCGAGCGCTAAGCCGCGGGTAGACGCGGCGCGTGCGACGGCACCGCGTGCACGGACGCGCCGCAAGCACGAAGGAACTGCGAGCACGCAGGCGCCGCGAGCGCTAGCCGCAGGTAGATGTAACGTTTCAAGCAAGAACCCTCGCATCTTTCAGGTGCGAGGGTTCTTTTGTGTTTCTGCAGCGTGCTAGCGTCGGCTTTTAGGCTTGGCGTACAAAATGGTGCAGCTTTGCCTCGCCTCGCTGAAGAACTGTCATGTTTCTAGTCAAGATAATCGGACGACTGGGGCTTATTGTTTGACATTTAGAGAGCACCAATACCCGGTATACATTTCTATGCATAAACTTCAATTAATATGCTGAATAATGAATAGACATATATAAGGAATTTAACCATCGGTAAATTCCGTATCTAAGGAACACACCTAAGTCGGATAATCTGCACAATTGCGGGCATATTACACACCAAATGAAGATATTCTGCATGCCTAGCCTATTTTCGGCGTCATGTATACGTCTTTTTGACAGATTATCTGACATAGGTGTGTTCGGCCATCAGCAAAACAGTGCAAGTAATTAATGATGTTGCCCGTACGATATGGTTGACCGCGGATACAAGCTTCTAACGTGCCCCACTTACTCATGTGGCTTATTTTACGCCCGTCAGTATCATGTATTGCCCATCTGGGTACGTATTTGAAACAAATCAATTAAAGAAAGGTCGCACATGTACCTAGAGAATATCAATGGACCAGAAGACGTAAAGAAGCTGGACGCGGAGGCTCGCAAGGTGCTTGCGCAGGAGATTCGCGACAACTTGCTGGTCATGGAGTCAAAGCACGGCGGCCACTTTGGTCCAAACTTTGGCATCGTCGAGGCAACTATCGCGCTTCATACCGTGTTCAATTCGCCCGTTGACCATATCGTTTACGATGTCTCGCACCAGACATATCCCCACAAGATGCTCACCGACCGCAAGCAGGCATACATGGATCCTGCGCTTTACGACTCGGTGTCTCCTTACACTGATCCCGCCGAGACCCCGCATGACCTCTTCAAAATCGGCCACACTTCCACGTCCATCAGTCTGGCGCTTGGCCTGGCAAAGGCTCGCGACATCATGGGCGGCAAGGAGAACATCATCGCCGTTATCGGCGACGGATCCATGTCCGGCGGCGAGGCGCTTGAGGGTTTGAACGTTGCTGGTGAGCTGAACAGCAACTTTATCATCGTCTTCAACGACAACCAGATGTCCATCGCCGAGAACCACGGCGGCATGTACGACCAGTTCGCTGAGCTGCGCCGCACCAACGGAGCTGCCGAGAATAACCTCTTCAAATCGATGGGCCTGGACTACCTGTATGTCAATGACGGCAACGACATCGAGGCTCTTATCGCCGTATTTGAGCAGGTAAAAGACTCGACTCATCCGGTCGTGGTCCACATCAATACGCTCAAAGGCAAGGGCTACGCTCCCGCGGAGGCAAACAAGGAGAAGTGGCACTGGCACATGCCGTTTGACATCCAGACTGGTCAGAGCCCTGCATCCGGTTCTTCCGAGTCGTATGCCAGCATTTTTGCAGAGTATGCCCTCAAGCGCGCAAAGACTGACCCAAAGTTCTTGGTGCTTATGTCAGCGGTTCCAGCTCTGCTTGGCCTTACGCAGGAACGTCGAGAAGAGCTGGGAAAGCACTACCTTGACGTGGGCATTGCCGAGGAAACCGCAGTTGCAATGGCTTCCGGCGCAGCTCACGCCGGTGCGCACGTGGTTTGGGGTTCAAGCGCAACTTTCATCCAGCGCACCTACGACCAGCTGACCCAGGACCTGGCGCTCAACCAGAATCCTGCGGTTATCGTGGGCTCCGGCTCCATTAGGGGCTTGATGGCCGCCACCCACCAGGGCCTTAGCAGCATTTCCATGATTGCAAACATTCCTAACATGGTGTACCTCGCGCCGTCCAACGCCGAGGAGTACGTCGCCATGCTCGACTGGGCACTTGAACAGGACAAACACCCTGTCTACATCGCAATTCCTTCCGGTCCCGTGGTCCACGCCGAAGGTCCCGTCCGCACAAACTTCGACGACCTCAACACCTACGAGGTCACACGCCAGGGCTCCAAGGTGGCCGTTCTTGCCTTGGGCGATTTCTACGACCTTGGCGAGAAAACCGTCGAGGCTCTTAGCTCTACCTTGGGAATTGAAGCCACGCTGGTTAAGCCATACTTTGCCTCGGGCGTTGACCAGAATCTGCTCGACAACCTGGTAAAAGACCACGACGTCATCGTGACCATTGAGGACGGCATTATCGAGGGCGGCTGGGGACAGAATATCGCCAGCTACCTGGGAACTTCTCCCGCACGCGTGCTGAACTACGGCGTCAAGAAGGCTTTCTACGACCGCGTCAACATCGTGGACCTTATGCGAGAAAGTCATCTGGATCCCGAGCTTATTGCCGCAGACGTTAAGCAGGTGCTGGGCCTGTAGGTGGTGCGTCGCAGCTCCGGCGCCATTGTCCGCATTTCTCGCCATCACATCAAAACTGCAACAAAAAAGAGGGGCCGCACCTGCGGTCCCTCTTCTGTTTCAAGCAAATGTGCCATTGCGGCACGTTGCCACGTCGCAACCTGCGACTAGAAGCTTAAGCCTTAAGAGCGCGGCCCATAGCGTCAGCCTGAACGATAGCTGCATAGAGCTCGTCAGGAGTGACGTCGCCAGCAAGGTTGTGGATGGTCTCGCCAGGAACGCAAGCAGCCTCAGCGATCTTCTTGATCTGCTCGTCAGTGGTGATACCAACCTCCTCGAGGGTAGTTGGAAGACCAACCTCAAGGCAGAAGTCCTGAACCTCGTCAAACTCCTCCTGAGGAACACCCTCAAGAACAAGCTGGACCAGGGTACCAAAAGCAACGCAGTTGCCGTGAGGTGCGCTGTGGCCACCAAGGGAGGTGAGGCCGTTGTAGAAGGAGTGAGCTGCTGCGCAGTTAACGTTGTCAGCGCCGACACCACTCATGTAGACGGTTGCCTCGCAGATAGCCTCAAGAGCTGGGGTTACAACGTTGTTCTCGCAAGCCTTAATTGCCTGTGAACCGTAATCGCGAAGGGTGAGGTAGCACTCCTTAGCAATTGCCATACCAACGCGGGTAATGCCGGTTCCCTCAAGGGAAGGAGACTCGGTGCGGATGGATGCGCGGCCCTCAAAGTAGGTGCCCAGTGCGTCGCCCATGCCCGCCACCAGGAAGGAAACAGGTGCGTTTGCGATGATCTGGGTGTCGACCATAACTGCATCTGGGTTCTGTGGGTAGAAGAGGTACTTGTCAAAGGAACCGTCATCGTTGTAAATAACGGAGAGGCCGGTGCATGGAGCGTCGGTAGCTGCAACGGTAGGAAGAATAACGATGCGCTTACCAGCGTAATATGCGGTTGCCTTTGCGGTGTCAACAGCGCTGCCGCCGCCGATAGCGACGACTACGTCGATGTTGTCCTCCTCGACGATAGCCTTCATGCGGTTAATCTCTCCGTTGGAAGAGATGCCACCGAAGACCTCGTAGCGACGGTAATAGTCGCCCTTGCCCTCGAAGCTCTGCTCGATCATGTCGTGGGTTGCTTTGTAGCCGCTGTTAGAGCAAACAAACAGGAAGCGCTTTCCCATGTAGCCCATCTCTTTTTCGAACTCGAGACAAGCATTTTTGCCCTGAACATACTTCAGTGGCTCACGCATTGCGCGCAGCATTTTCATAGGTTCCCCTCTCCGGATACGTTTTAGACCTATGTAATTTATGGTAACACTATCAAAAGAACATAACAGCAAGGAAAATATTTAGATTCGGACAACTTCTGGAAAGTTTACGTGAACATACATTCACGAGCCGGCAAATGATATTCTTGTAGTGTCAAATTTTCGCACTGTGGTCTTTGGAGGACACATGCTTAGTTCTGTCGAAATCAAACCCGATGTCTACTTTGTAGGCGCCCTTGACTGGAACGCTCGCGAGTTCCACGGCTACACCACTGAGCAGGGCATTACCTACAATGCATACCTTATCCTGGACGAGAAGGTCACGCTCATTGACACCGTCAAGCGCCCATTCTCCGAGGAGCTGGTCGAGCGCATTAAGAGCATCATCGATCCAGCAAAGATTGATGTTCTGATCTGCAACCACATCGAGATGGACCACTCCGGCAGCGTTCCTCGCATTCTGGAGCTCGCGCCAAACGCCGAGGTCTACGCAAGCGCACCTCAGGGCGTCAAGGAGCTCAAGGCTTTCTATGGCGAGAATATCAACGTCAACGGCGTAAAGACGGGCGATACACTCAACATTGGTAAGCGCACCCTGACCTTTGTGCAGACCCCAATGGTCCACTGGCCAGACAACATGGTCACGTATTCCGAGTACGACAAGATCCTCTTCTCCAACGATGCATTTGGTCAGCACTACGCTTCAACTACTCGCTTTGAAGACGAGTCCGACTACTGCGAGGTTATGAAGCAGGCTCGCAAGTACTATGCAAACATCGTTCTCCCTTACGGTCGTCAGGCTGACTCTGCTGTTACCGCAGTTAAGGGTATTGGTCTGGAGAATATCGATATTATCGCCCCAGCTCACGGCGTTGCATGGCGCTCCCACATTGCCGACATCATCTCCAAGTACGAGGAGTGGACTACTGGCAAGCTTGAGGAGAAAGCCCTGGTTGTGTACGACTCCATGTGGGGTTCAACCGACAAGATGGCTCATGCTCTCCTGGACGGTTTTCTGGCTGAAGGCATTCCTGCCCAGCTCATCGACCTTAAAGAGACTCACATCTCCAACGTCATGTATCACTTCTTGGATTCCAAGTATGTCTGCGTTGGTTCGCCTACGCTGAACTCTAAGTTCCTGCCTACCGTTTCTTCCTTCCTGACCTATATGAGCGGTCTTTCTCCAAAGAATGACCACCGTATTGGCTTTGCGTTTGGCTCTTACGGCTGGGCTCCACTTGGACCAAAGATGGTTCAGGCCGAGCTTGAGGCAGCTGAGTTTACTATGCCACTGCCTGTTCATGCTATCGGTTGGCTTCCTTCCGACGAGGACCTGGATGCCGTTCGTGCGCAGGTCAAGGACCTGGTCGAAGCTGGCAAGCAGCTCTAAGCTAGCGGTATATTGAGCAAGACCCCCACATTCATGCTGAATGTGGGGGTCTTTTGCTGTAGAGGGGGAGCAGAATGGACAAGCGGGGAAGAGCACACATCGTTGCAGGTCAATTAGTGGGTAATTGACGGCTAGAGGTTAGCAAACCTGAAAACACTAAGATTCAGCAGGTTAACCTTGGAGTGATAACTCCGCTACATCCTAAAAAGTGCCCTAAGATGGTCCGAATGACGCTGAAGTGGTAAAAAATCCGTTTAGTTGGGGAATACAGGTTTTTGCATATAGTGTTTCCCCAGATAAAAGTTTTTGAAGTGGTAAAAAATCGTCTTAGTTGGGGTTATTTTGGCAAATTTTTAATTTTCAACCCCAACTAAACGCATTTTTTACCGTTTTGGGCACATAATTTTAGGTGTAAAAGTTACGTATTCATGTGGATGAATTATTAAGGCAAGTTATTCAAAATTTTGCATCAAATATTGAGAACTGCTTGTTAACCAGAACCGACAGCTGTTTGTTAGCCAAATCCACGGAGAAAACAGCGATCGGTGCCACCAAAATAGTATCGTTGCACCTGTCGCGCAGCCACTGCACAACCACATATTCAACCGGCACCATCACGTCGCCGCTTCCGACACTGCCAGTCTTCCGGCGTTTCATGGCGAGACTGTGTCAAATTCCTGAAGACTACAAGGTAGAGCGCGTTAGAGTACAATGGTCTATACAAAAAAGTAACTTCGAAGAGGTAGGTGCCCATACATTCGATGGACATTGCGTTAAGTATTGGAATAACTCTGCTGCTTACCCTGGTAAACGGCTTCTTTTCTGCGGCCGAGATGGCCATTGTTAGCTCTCGTCGCGCGGCGCTTGAGGCAGACGTAGACGAGGGCGATCCAAGAGCCCTCGCTGTCATTGACATTGCCACTGATCGCGGATATTTCCTCGCAACAATCCAGGTCGCAATTACCCTGGTAGGCTTTGCGTCTTCGGCATTTGCGGCAACAAGCCTTTCCGAGCCATTCGGTGCTTGGCTGGTCAACATTGGTGTCCACGCTGACCTGGCGCTTCCTTTGGCCGTCGTGGCTATTACGCTGATTGTTTCGTTCTTTTCCGTGGTCATCGGCGAGCTGGTTCCAAAGAGTATCGGCCTAGCAAACTCCGAGGCAGTGGCCAAAGCAGTCGTCGGCCCTATGAAGGCGTTCATGCAGATTGTGCGTCCGCTCGTGTTCATCACGTCTGCCTCGGCAGATGCGGTTACCACGCTCATGGGCATTGATACCACCAACGATCATCAAGAGGTCACCGAGGAAGAGCTCCGCTATATCGTCAAGGATTCCGAGGACCTCTCTGAAGAAGAAAAATCCATGATCCACGAGGTCATCGAGATGGGCGACACCGTTGTCCGCGAGGTTATGGTCCCGCGCGTTGACATGACCGCCATGGAGGACACCGCAACTATCAGCGAGGTCCTTCGCGTCATGCGCCAAACAGGTTTCTCGCGCATCCCTATCTACCACGAAAATATCGATCGCATCGTGGGCATCGCTCACATCAAAGATTTGCTTGAGCCGGTGCTTGATCAGCACGCAAGTGACGAGAAGATCGCGCGCTTCGTGCGTTCCGCGGACTATGTGCCTGATACCAAAGACATCATTCCACTGCTCACCGAGATGCAGACAAGTCGTGACCAGATGGTTATCGCAGTTGACGAGTACGGCGGAACTGCGGGTGTCATTACCGTTGAGGACATCGTCGAGGAGATTGTCGGCGAAATTGAGGATGAGTTTGATCCGGACAACAAGTACCTGACGCAGCTCTCTGATAGAGAGTGGCTGGTAGACGGTCGTTTCTCGCTCAATGATGCGAATGAACTTGGATGGCCGGTTGGGGAGTCCGAGGAGTATGAGACTATCGCGGGCTTTGTGCTGGATTTGGCTGGTCATCTGCCTCGTCCGGGCGAGGTGTTTGAGAAGGATGGCTACGTGTTCCGCGTGCAGTCGATGCGCCGCCGTCGCCTTTCTTTGCTGCGCGTAATTGCGCCAGAACCACAGGTAGACGGTGAATCTGAGCCAGCCAGCGAAAACTCTGACACATCAGAAAATGAATAACTAAAAGAATGATTACAATAGAGTGAACCAATAGAAAGAGGTTGAAATGGCGCAGTTGATTTCTATCAAAAAAGTTGTGGTAGGACCCAAAAACTTGACCGCCACCGTTGAGTTTTCGGCCAAAGCGCCACGTCTGACCTCAGAAAACGCTGAGGCAACTGAGCGCGTGCTTGAGCTTTTGCCCGGCCTCTCTGAGCACCTGTGTTTGGGCGACGCCGACGCTCGTTTTGGACTTGTCGCCAACGATACCGAGGTTGCGCACCTGCTTGAGCACGTAACCGTGGAGCTCCTGGCCCTGACCAACCTTGCAGGAGACGTTTCGTCCGGCAAGACTTCCTTGGTGGATTCCCGCCGCGGCCTCTACGAGATCATCCTCGCATGCCCAGATGACGTGCTGGTAGCAGCCTCGCTGTCCAGTGCCGTATGGCTCCTCAACTGGGCATATGGCAATCAGGACGAGGCCGATCCAGACATCAACGCTATCGTTTCTGGCCTTGTTGCGCTTATCCAGAGCCTTGACGGCGAGAAGACCGATGAGCCTGCAGACTCCGCGGAACCTGAGGCGGACGCTGCACTCCAGGTAGAGAGCGTAGAAGCAGAGGATTACGCTGCCGACAACTCCTCCGAGGACGTCGCTGATGCAGCTGCTGCTGATGCAGTTGAGGCTGAGGTTGCAGACGCTGAGGAGAACAACGCCGAGGTCGCAGGTATCGACGTAGCTGACGCAGCAGACGCCGAGCCCGCTGCCGACGTCGCCGACGAGGCCATCGCAACTGAGCTCGCCGAGGCAACAGCCGCTGAGGACGCTACGGACGACTCTGAGGTCACCGACGTCCCAGACGATTGGAACATGATTAACGTTCCTCGTCCAAAGCCCGTTCGATAAACGCCCTTATTGCGGTATGATTACGTACAGCGTTTTTCTGTTTAACAGGAGGTACTTATGAGCAAGAAGTCTGCTGGTTTCTTTCTAGGCGCTATTTTTGGTGCTGCTGCTGGCGCTGTAGCTGGTCTTTTCCTGGCTCCACGTTCCGGCGAGGAGACTCGCGCTTTGGCTGCAGATGCTGTCAATGACGCATGGGATTCCGCACTTGATTCTTATGAGCGCACATCTAAGGTTGTGAGCACTAAGATTGACGAGGTCAAGCCTACTGTTGACGCAAAGACCGACGAGCTCCGCGCAAAGGTTGACCTTGCTCGCGAGCGCATGGATCAGCTCCGTGAGTCACTTTCTGACGCTGTGACCTCTGCTTCTAATACTGTCGCAGATGCTGCTGATGTTGTTGCAGACTCCTTTGTTGTTCCAGAGCCAACTGCCACAACTGCTGAGGCTCAGGCTGTTCGCATCGAGAACGTTGAGTCCCACGAGCAGGAGCACGCTGGCGAGGGCTACCAGGAGGCATAAGCCTCACTTACAAGCAATGTGACGGGACGCCTTATGACGTCCCGTTTTTTATAGAGAGGTTTCACGTGAAAACAACCGAGCTCCTAGGCGCAAAGGTCCTTCTTCCCAAAAAGCCTGCTACAAAGGGCAAGCATGCGGGAGAAGAGCGGTTTTCCAAGTTAGGAAAAATCCACAACGTGGTTTTTGCACCCTTCAAACAGGGTCAGTCCTCGCAGGTAGTGGGCGTGATGGTTCAGAAGCCCGACATTGCTGGCATGATTAAGCAGGACGACGCTTTTGTTACGCTGGAGTCTCTAGAGACCATTGAGCAGGGCCTTTGCGTAAAAGATCCCGAGAATAACGTCGATAAAGCAGCAATCAAGCGCTTGAACTTGGACTTTGATACCTGCATCTTGTGGCACGGTATGGAAGCTCGCACTAAGAGCGGAAAAAGTCTGGGCTACGTAAGTGGCGCAGAGTTTGACCAGGTCACTGGAGTGGTCTCGGCATTTCTTGTGGGTGACGGTGCCGGATCTGAGGCGCTGGTAGGCTCGTTTGCCATCAAACCTGAGTGGCTGCTGGGCTATTCTAACGGTGCAATGGTCCTCTCCGATGAAGCAGCAGATGCCCAGCTCACTGGCGGACTAGCTGCAAAGGCAGGCGAGGGATACGCAGCCGCTGCCGCTAAGGCTTCCGAAGCTACAGCTAAAGCCGGAAAGGCTGTTGCAGAGGCTACCGAGAAGGGCGCGTTTGCCCTGGGTAAGACGCTGGCCAAGGCAAAGCGAGCTATCGAAGACGCTACCGAGCCCGATGCAGAAGACGATTCCGAGCGCCCAGCTCCCGTTGCTGCAGAGGACGTTCGCCTCGAGAAGCCATCTGCGGAGGAGCAGGTCGCCGCTGCAGAAAAGGCCGCTTCGGACAAAGCCGCTGACAAGAGCACAGCTGCTAAGCCTGCAAGCAAATCATCTACGCAGGCCACCGCTAACAAGGCAGCTAAGGGTTTTGGTATGCAGCTTGGCCGCATGGGCAAGATGTTCTCTGACTTCAAGGACGAGTTTGACAAGGCAAGCAAGTAATAAACAGCAGCTAAATGCATAAAACAAAGGGCGAGAAGATCGATCTTCTCGCCCTGTTTTTGTGCTGTGATTACACGTTGCTCGTCAATGCATGGAGCTCACGTGCCAGTGGAACTACAAGTGCTACAAGCCCATGGCCTGCAGAATGAACATCACAATGGTCAGGATGATGACGGTGATGATGGTAAACCAGGTCAGTGCGTTCCAGATGCGGCCGTTGGCATATTTACCCATGATGTGTTTGTCGGCTGCGATGATAACCATAAAGACAAGCAGAATCGGCAGTAGAATACCATTGATGACCTGGGCAGCCATCATGATGCCAAAGAGGCTCATGCCCGGGATCAGGACAACCAGCGCTGAAATAACCAGGACGGTTGTAATAATGCCGTGGTAGACAGGGGCCTCCTGCCAGCTACGGTCGGCTCCGCGCTCCCAACCAAATGCCTCGCAGATTGCGCTTGCGGTAATGCCTGGTAGAACACATGCTGCAAGGAAGGACGCGCCAACCATGCCCAGTGCAAAGAGGGTACTAGCGTACTGACCTGCAAGCGGTTCAAGCGCGCGAGCAGCGTCGGCAGCAGAGTCAACAGAGATTCCGCGAGGGAAGAGGACAGCGCCGGTGGTCAGCATGATGAACCAGGTAATGACCTCGGCCAGGATTGCGCCGGCAACATTGTCTGCACGCTGTGCAGGAATGTCGCTGGTATCAAGGTTCTTCTCGACAACATTTGATGCAACCAGGAAGATCATGTATGGACTGATGGTGGTACCAATATTTGCAACCAACAGAGAAATGTATGACGGTTCGGCGGAGGGCTGTGGAATGATGGTGACGCGCAGGGCTTCTCCCCAGTCAGGCTGAGCAAGTACGCCAGCTACCACGTACGTGACAAAGATGCAGCTAATTGCCAGCAGAATCTTCTCAATGCGACGGTACGATCCACCTACGGTCAGAAGCCACACCATCAGAGCGCTGATAGGTACCGAGACGTACGTTGGGATGCCAAAGAGCTCCATACTGGAGGCAATACCTGCGAATTCGGAGAAGGTAACAGCAATGTTGGAGAGCAGCAACGCACCCATTGCCAGCGTGGACAGACGGATACCAAAGCGCTCGCGTACCAGCGACGCAATGCCTTTACCGGTGACACAACCCATTCGAGCTGCGGTTTCTTGAACAACAATCAGCAGGAAGCACATAAGTGGCACGGTCCACAGCTGTGAATAGCCAAACGTGGCGCCTGCGCTGGAGTAGGTTGCAATGCCGCCGGCGTCGTTACCAGCAAATGCGGCGAGAAGACCGGGGCCCATTGCCATCAAGATGTACTTGAGGCTGTTTTTGTTGACCGGAGCCTTTTGCTTAGGCGCGTGTTTGTCCTGCTCGATGGCGTCCTGGCTAGCGACGTCCTGCATTGCAGCAGTGCTCTGTTCTGCAGCAATGTCCTGCATTGCAACCGTGCTCTTTACCTCTACGTTCTCTTGCGCCATTTACATCACACTCACAAGCGAGAGAACGTAAGAGAGGACGAAGAATGTCACCACCGAAAGGCTCATGGAAATCAGGGTAAGCGTGAGACCTGAGGTTTCCTGGTTTTTCTCGTCACGGTGGCGAAGTACAGCCAAGAAAATTGGGGTCAACAGGAAGGAAATAAGCGTGGAGCCTGCTGCTGCGCCAAAAATCTGGATGAGTGTCTGGTCAAAGAGCGCGGCGTAGAGCTCGCTTACGCTTGGATCGTAAGGATGGAATAGCGCTTCTAGCAGGGCATGGGCAGCGGCACCAAGGATGCAAATGAGTCCGCTGACCAGAAGTCCCAGCAGGAGTGAGCGGAACGCAAAGCCCAAGATAGAAGGAGACTTCTCGCTGCCAGGATCATCTGTCAGGAAGAAGTTTGTCACGTAGTTGACGGTATTCTCGCTCAAGTTAAGCGAGATTGGCATCGTAATGGTGCAAAGAGCTGCGAAAATGCCCATAGTTGGGTCGGACGTTGCAGCCGTTACTGCAAAGGCAGCGCCTACAACGGAGGCTACCCAGAATAGGAGCCAGAGGTTGCGGTGGAGGAACCAAATAATGTTGCGGCCGCGGTCGCCAGAGTCGGAATCGCTCCTGCCGCCACCAACAATCTGCAGGTCCTCGGCGTGCTCCTCTTCAAGAACGTCAAGAGCATCGTCGACAGTAACAATGCCCAACAGGCGGTTGTCGTCAGAAACAACAGGCATAGCCAGCAGGTTGTACTTTGCAATGTTGCGAGCAACGTCCTCCTGGTCGTCCTCTGGTGAGGCTGTGACCAGGTTCTTATTGGCAATCTCCTCAAGCTTAGTCTCTGGCTCGGAGACAATCAGGCGGTTCAAGGTAACAATTCCGGACAGGCGGCCATCCTCGTCAGTAAGGTAGAGGTAGCGGACGGTCTCAAAGTCCTCGTCCAGGTTACGCAGGCGATCAAAGGCGTAGGCAACGGTCTGGTCTTCAGGAACAGAAAGCGCCTCGGACGTCATAATACGGCCGGCGGTGTACTCACGGTATCCCAGCAGCTGCCTAATAGCGCGCTGCTCCTTAACGCCCATCAAGCGTAGGAGTTTCTCGGCACGGTCATAGCTCAGCTCGGAGACAAGTTCGGCTGCGTCGTCTGGGTCCATCTCGGACAGGATGCGAGATGCTTCTTTTTCGT
Source organism: Lancefieldella parvula (assembly GCF_963530955.1). Lineage (GTDB taxonomy): Bacteria > Actinomycetota > Coriobacteriia > Coriobacteriales > Atopobiaceae > Lancefieldella > Lancefieldella parvula_A. The sequence goes on from NZ_CAUSFQ010000012.1 coordinate 19,801, forward strand.
TCAGGCCGCCGATGAGTTCAACTGCCATAGCGTCGTCGTTGAACTCTGCCATTGCGCCGGCTCGCTGCTCGTCATCAAGCTGGGCAAACACCTGGCTACGCAGGCGAGAGTCCAGGCGTTCAATAATGTCAGCAACGTCAGCAGGATGCAGCTCGTCCAGCGTCTTGTGGGAGACGGAGAGCTTAACGTTGGAGAGGTCACGCTCAACCAGGTCCATGTAACTCCACGCAATGATGCGCTCCTGCATGGGATGGCCCATAGCGCGCGCAATGCGGGTGACCAGGTGCTCAAGCTGGGGAGAAAGGCTGCGCAGCAGACCGCGTGCACCAACCTCCGCGCCCAGAAGGCGCAGCTGCGTTGAGCTGGTATCGGAGAGCTTGAGGTCATTTACGCGGACAACACGAATGCCACGCGTATCAACAATCTGCTTGTTCAGAATATCTCGGGCGAGAAGAACCTCGTTAGGCTGCAGGTACGAGAAGCGAATCTCAGTTGAAGGTACCTTGAGCCTGATGACGTCCTCATCGTAGGTATCAACATACTTGCGCCAAGAAATCATCATTGGCGTGCGGCCAGGGCCCATAAAAGCAAGGGAAGTGATGCGAGGAAAAACTTCTCCGGTAGCAATTCCAAGGTCGGAGACAGAACCGATCTTCTCGCCTTCTGAATCTAGAACCGGATTACCCATTAACTGGGAAAGATAAATCATGTGTGCTCCTTACATGCGTCCGAAGACTAAAGCGTGGCTTTGGCGAGAAACTCCGCGTAATTACCACGGGGACTGCATTGCGATTTCACCCCTCACGGTGCAAATCGGCACACCGCAAGAGGTCAGCGACTGTGAGGTCGAGGTTTCATGCTGACCTTTCTCTTCATCCAATAGAACGTGAATTGTGCTTGCGAGGACAATTCACAGATGTAACTATTTTAACGATTTTCCTGCAAGGCTGTAAAGACTCTTCACATAATCTAGCTGCTCGGATTTGGTTGTAGCCGGCGTACGAGCAGCGCGTGGACAACGGTCAAACGGCGTACGAGCAGCGCACGACCAGCACGCGGCCAGTGAACAGCCAGCTCAATCCGCGAGGTAACGCTCTGCACAAAAAAGCCCGGTACCTGCGGAATGCAGATACCGGACTGTACTAGTACAAAGGGTAAACGAAGCAGCTCTTAGAACTGTACGTTTGGTGCCTGACGAGCGGACTCGTCGGTAACCTGGAAGCTTGTACGTGGGGAACGTCCACCAGCAAGAAGGTTGTTTGGGAAAACAGCGATGATGTTGTTGTAGTTCATGACAACATCGTTGTAGCTCAAGCGTGCATAGCTGAGGCGGTTCTCGGTGTCAGTAAGCTCTGCCTGGAGCTCCAGGAAGTTCTGGTTAGCCTTGAGCTCTGGGTAGTTCTCAACAACAGCAAACAGGTTGGTCAGAGCATTGGAAAGAGTGCCGGAAGCCTGCATCTTCTCTTCAGGAGTGCGAGCGTTTGCGACTGCAGCGCGAGCAGAAGTAACTGCCTCAAAAGTCTTAGACTCGTGAGCTGCGTAACCCTTAACGGTGTTGACTAGGTTAGGGATCAGATCGTTACGACGCTGAAGCTGCGTATCGATAGCTGCCCAAGCGTTATCGCACCTGTTGCTTGCGCGAATGATGTTGTTGTGAATGCTAATGGCCCAGAAAACCAGAAGGACAATAACTACAACTGCGGCAATAATCATGCTAAATCCTTTCAATCACTGACAATCCTGTGTCAGCCATCCATTTGGACAGGTTAATTATACCCAAAAGTAAAAATCTAAGGCGTTTTTAATTAAAGCTTTTAACTTGCTAACGAGTCTTTTGGTAAATGGAATGCTCGCCCACACACTGGCGAGAAGAACGTTGAGCTAGAAATGACGTGGAATGGAATGTAAGTTCTGAAGGCAAAACGTTAAGTTGAGGTCCGCCAAAAAATGGCGGAGAGGGAGGGATTCGAACCCTCGGAACGGGGACACCGCTCAACGGTTTTCAAGACCGCCGCATTCAACCACTCTGCCACCTCTCCAAAGCGGTAATATCCTACCTCATAATTCAGTTTTTTGCGAGTAGGGGATTTGGTGAGTTCGGTTTTGCTTCATAATTAAGTGAAGACAAACAAGCGTCAGGTTCTGGACAGATTCGCGTCAGAATGTGAAAGATAAGCGTCAGGTTCGTGATGGGTTTGCGTCAGAATCGTGTCAGAATTCCGTAAGATTTACGACAGCAAACGGACAAGTGAGGAGCAGCTATGAGTGACGAAGCACAAGAGTCTTTGACCCCACAGGCTGCTCTTGATCAGCAGTACATGAAACTTGCTCTTGAACAGGCAGAGCTTGCAGCTCAGATAGGAGAAGTGCCTATCGGCGCAGTTATAGTGTGCGATGGAGAGGTTATTGCCGTTGCACACAATCGCCGTGAGATAGATAACGACCCTTCTGCACACGCTGAGTTTCTCGCCATGCAAGAGGCCTCAAAAAAGCTTGGCCGCTGGAGGCTTTCGGGCTGTACGGTGTACGTGACGCTGGAACCTTGCTTGATGTGCGCAGGATTGATGGTCAATGCTCGTATTGATCGCTGCGTGTTTGGTGCGTTTGACCCCAAGGGCGGTGCAACGGGTACGTTGTTTGACGTGAGTAGCGATCCAAGACTTAATCACGAGTTTGCGATCTCAGGTGGAGTATTAGCAGACGAGGCATCTGCACAGCTCAAAGCGTTCTTTAAAGAGCGTCGTAAAAGCAAATAAGATTTGGGTTTTTAAACCACCTGGAAAATGAAGAAATCAAGGTAGTGGCTCTCGGGAACACCCCAAAGAATTGGGTGGTCAGGAGCTTGCTGTCGCTCTTCAACTTGTTTGAGCTGCACGTTGGTATGGTGAGCTGCCTCGGCAATTGCCTGGGCGAGAAGATCTCTGGTCATGAAGTGTGAGCAGGAACAAGTTGCCAGGTAGCCACCTCGAGGCAGCAGCTTCATGGCTGCAGCGTTGATTTCCTTATACCCACGCATGGCGCTTCGAACCTTGTCGCGTGTCTTAGTGAATGCGGGTGGATCCAGAATGATGAGGTCAAACGGACCTCCCTCTGCTTTGAGCTGAGCGCGGTCTTGCGCTAACTCTGGTAGGTATTCAAGAACATTTGCGCAGGTAAAGTCCATGCGATCTGCTAAGCCGTTGAGTTCTGCATTGTGGCGCGCAAGGTCAATGGCGGTTTGGCTGACATCTACACAGCGGACAAATTCTGCTCCACCAGCTGCGGCGTTAAGACCAAAAGGACCAACGTGGCAGAAGCAATCCAGTACACGGCGACCTTGCGCAAGCTGACGGACTGCTCGACGGTTGTATTTTTGATCCAAGAAAAAGCCGGTTTTTTGACTGTTCTCCAGGTCAAGATTGAACTTGAGTCCGTTTTCGGTTGCAAGAACGTGGGTTGAAGGAAGAGTAAGAGAGGGTTTTGTAGCTAGCCCATTCTCGTCCAGGGAAGAGCCTGTCCACCAGCCTTTATATTGCGGAAGTCCTTCTTTTAGGCGCGAGGGGGAGTCATTTCTTTCGTAAATACCATCGATTACCTGGCCGTCTGCAGACAAAACCTCAAGAAGCAGCGGATAGATAACGTCACGCAGGCGCTCCATACCAACGGTTCCTACCTGCGCAACAAGCACATTCTCGTAGCGGTCAAC
>NZ_CAUSFQ010000013.1:0-22974 GCF_963530955.1 Lancefieldella parvula
CATCTGACACAAGAGAAAGCAGCGCACATTCCCTATCCTTAGCACCGCGAAGGTCCTTAAGTTCAAGGTTAGTACGAGCCGTTTTGTCTTTGTATACATGCTCTGTTTCAATGGAGAGAAGCTCACAGATGTTCTGAGCTGCCTGCGTGGTAGCCGTAGCTGTTGTGGCAAGTATCTGCGGACTCCCAAGCATCTTTAGTACCTGTGGCATTTGTGCATAAGCAAGTCTGCCCTCAGAAGCATTCATGCCCACATGATGTGCCTCGTCAAACACTACAAATGAGATATTTTGCGCCTTGGCAAATTGATCAGCATGGAGCGAGAAGAACTCTGGAGTAGTCAGCACAATATCAAGCTCATTGTTTACCATGCGAGCAAACAGGTCTTCTCGGCTGGAAAGGTCTGTTTCTCCGTTGAGTACCTCGACAGAAATTCCTAGAGGCTCAAAGGTGTTTTTTATGCTTTGAACCTGGTCGTTGATGAGGGCGCGCAGCGGATAGACAAACACGCTCATTTTATGTTGCAGCAGTGCAACACGAGCAGCATGAACCTGGAAGATAAGCGATTTACCTCTACCTGTTGCCATGACAGAGAGACAAGACGTTCCTTGAGAGAGAACCTCTAGTGTTTTCTTTTGTAGAGGCAAGAGCTCTCTTGAACCAATCATGGACGTGACCAGGGTCTGGGTAAGCTCCTCAGCAGAAAGACTCTCCAGCTCACGGCGCTTTTGCTGCGCCTGTTCTTGGGAGGCTGCATCAGCCTCTGTAGTCTCCTTGGTAACCACAAGGGGCAAGTCAGCAGCGCTGCCGAGAAGATCTGCTTCAATGGGGCCGTCATCTTCATCGGTAAAATCTCTGTAGAGAATATCTCTGACCATGAGTTTTGGCTTAGTTCTACCCTGCCAGGTCTCGTTAACTGCTTCAAAAATCAAATCAACAGCACCGTCATACTCAGCTGCTGCCTCGACATGAGGCGTTCTAAACATAATGGATGAAATTGAAGAGATGCCGTTTGAAGCCATAAAGCAGAGGTGAGCACCACCTGCGCCAACGCGTGAGCGATTCTTCATCACCACACCCTTGACGCCAAAGAGCGGCTTTTTATTGCCCTGACCAAACGGTTGCAATGCCTCAAGCGCGTCGATAGAGTTGATGGTGATTTCATCTAGGTTTACTAGTGCTGTTACTTCTCCTGAAGACTCAAACTCTTCTTCTGGAAGCTCTGCCATAACCTTTGATAAACGCTTTCTAAATGCGTCAATCTTTGATGTTTCTACTGTTACGCCAACAGCTCCTTGGTGGCCACCAAAACGGACCGTAAGATCTGCGCACTGCTCAACCGCATGGAACAAATCAACAGAACCAACAGAGCGGCCAGAACCACGAGCTACACCGTCTTGGATGGTGAACAAAATGCAAGGTACGTGATAGCGATTAACAATTCTTGAGGCAACAATGCCCTTAACACCCTCATGCCAACCCTCTTTGGCAAGCACAATAGCGTGGCCACCGTCGTAGATTTCTTTTGCCTGTTCAAGGGCTTCATCGGTGAGTTTTGCCTCAATAGCACGACGCTCAGCATTAATCTCTTCAAGTTTGCCAGCAAGAATGGTTGCCTCTTCCACGTCTTCTGTAAGAAGAAGATCAAGGGCAATATCGGTAGTGCCCATGCGTCCAGCTGCATTAAGGCGAGGAATAATAGAAAACGGCAGATTATCTGCAGAAATCTGAGCAATATCTTGACCAGCAACAGCTGCAAGAGCTACAAGACCCGGACGAAGACCTTTCTGCAAACGCTTAACGCCTTCAGAAACCAACGCACGATTCTCTTTGTTGAGCATCATCATGTCAGATAGCGTGCCCAACATAGCAGCATCAATGTAATCAAGCCACAGCTGAGGTTGACCAAGAAGCTGTCCTAAAACCTGAACTAGCTTAAGAGTAACACCCGCACCAGCAAGTTCTCTAGAGGGACAATCCTCGACAAGCTTTGGATCAGTGACCGGGACACCCTGGGGCACCAGATCTGCGGGCTCATGATGATCGGTAACAACAACATCAATCCCCTGCTGCAAAAGCCAAGCAACCTCTTGAGCAGCAGCAATGCCATTGTCTACCGTAATAATTAAATCTGGCTTTCTATCTTGCAAAACTCTTGCAAGAGCCTCTTTAGAAAGTCCGTATCCCTCACCAAAACGATGCGGAATATACGGCAAAACATCTGCTCCCAATCGACGTAAAGCCAGAGTAAGCAGACACGTTGAGCTCATTCCATCAACATCAAAATCACCAAAAACGGCAATCTTTTGATGCTCAACAATTGCCTTATGAACACGGGAAGCAACCTCAGTCATTCCAGGAATACACTGTGGATCAAGCCAATCCCTTTGCAAGGATGGCGAGAGAAACTCTTGAGCTGTGGCTACATCAGTGAATCCACGTGCTACTAATACACGAGCAACAAGTGGCGTAACGTGCAATTCTTTTTTAAACAGCGACTCTAAATATACGTCTTGTGTAAGAACACTCCAACGAGTGCTTTTCTCGATGCCAGGCATCATGTCCTCTTTTCTGTGGCGGCAGAGCCAGCCAGGGGCACCTCGGGCGCCCGCGAATGTTTATCTCTTTTATTCTACCCGTGTCACCGGACAAAAAATGACTAGCCCACAAATTAGTGAGCTAGTCATAAAAAATTTAAATCAAAGTTGCTCGCGCAGGGCTATCAAGATTGCTTGCGCAGGGCTATCAAGAAGACGGGGTTCTCGCCAGGCGAACTTAGAAATCAACCACGCCGTCAGAGTTTTCCCACTCCTCAACAAAATCGCTGTAGGTACCTGCGAGAATTGCTTCTCGTGCCTGACGCATCAGCTCAAGCAAGAAGTAAATGTTATGCATGGAAAGCAACTGACCGCCCAGCATCTCGTGCTGTTTAACCAGGTGATTGATGTACGCGCGAGAATATCCGCCCGTACAGACAGGACAGGTGCACTTGGCATCAAGAGGGCCTGCATCTGCAAAGTACTTTGCGTTCTTAAGGTTCATGCGACCCTCGTGAGAAAACGCGGTGCCCATACGAGCGGTGCGTGTTGGGAGTACGCAGTCAAACATATCAATGCCGCAAGCGACGCCGCGGATAAGCGTGGACGGATTACCAACACCCATCAGGTAGCGAGGCTTATTGCGAGGCATGTAATCGGCGCAAAGTGGCGCCAGCGTCTCAAACATAACCTCGTGAGGCTCTCCAACGGAATAGCCACCAATGCCGTAACCGGGGAAATCGCCAATAGACTCAAGATGCTCAATGGAGCGCTTGCGCAAATCAAGATGCATGCCACCCTGGACAATGCCAAAGAGAGCCTGGTCAGGACGGGTATGAGCCTTAAAGCACCTTTCAGCCCATGCGCTTGAAAGCTCAACTCCGCGCTCAACTTTTCTGCGCTCGGCAGGATAGCCTACGCACTGATCAAGCTGCATAACAATGTCTGCACCAAGGTTCTGCGCAATCTGCATATTAGTTTCTGGCGTCCAATACGACCATGCGCCGTCGTAATCTACTGCACGGAATTTAACGCCCTCGTCAGAGAGCTTCATGAACTCCTCGTGACTAAAGACCTGGAATCCGCCTGAATCCGTCAGAATTGGTCCATGCCACTGCATAAAGTCATGCAAGCCACCCATCTGTGCAACCAGCTCATCTCCTGGACGCTGAGACAGATGATACGTATTTGCCAGAATAATTTTGGCGCCAAGGTCACGAACGGTATCGGTCATCAAACCTTTAACGGTTGCCTTAGTACCAACCGGCATAAAAATAGGCGTTGGAATATCACCATGAGGCGTATGGAAGATGCCGGCGCGTGCATGCGTCTTAGGATCTTCGGCGAGAAGTTCGTAGGTAAACCAAGAATCTTCTTTTTTCTCTGCCCAATTCTCTGTATGTACGCAGGAAATGTTGGTGGTAAAACCCTGTGCTTTTTTGGAGCCGTCTGGCGTGTAACCTCGATTACAACGTGCGGAGAGCATCAACCAAAGCTGTCTTGCCCTCTGTTTTCTGGTCCTTCATTTTTATCACACGTGCAGGACATCCCGCTACCACAGCGTTTGCTGGAACGTCCTCAACTACCACAGCACCTGCTGCGACAACAGCGCCCTCTCCAACACGAATGCCCTCGATAACCACGGCATTTGCGCCAATAAGGACGTTATCCTCAACAATAACTGGCGTAGCAGATGCAGGTTCAACAACACCAGCAAGAACAGTACCAGCACCAATGTGGCAGTTCTTACCAACAGTTGCACGGCCGCCAAGAACAGCGCCCATGTCAATCATGGTGCCCTCACCAATAACAGCACCAATATTAATAACAGCACCCATCATAATGACGGCATTGTTACCAATCTCAACGCGCTCACGAATCAGTGCACCTGGCTCAATACGCGCGTTTACGTCCTTCATGTTAAGCAGAGGAACACCGGAGTTGCGACGGTCATTCTCGATATCAAAATACTCAAATGCGTCTGCATTCTGCTCAACAACACTCTTGAGCTCGGACCAATCGCCAAAGACTACCTTTGAGGTGCCCTCTCCATACACGCGAGAAGAGCCGTAAGACACAGAAGCTCCCTCGCGCTCTTTGACGTAGAGCTTAATGGGTGTCTTCTTCTCTGACGTAGCAATGTAGTTAATAATTTCCTGGGCGTCCATGCGCGTCCTTTCCTAATCAAACAGGTGCTGACCTATAGAGGCTAGCACATGCGGTTATCCAAAAATCAACTCTTCAAAGGTATAAAAACCTGGAGCCTTTGTAAGCAATCTCTCAGCACACGCAACGGCACCGTTCACAAATATTTGACGAGACGTTGCGCGATGAGTCAGGCACACTTCCTCATCCTGTCCAAAGAAGTGCACCTCATGAGTGCCAGCCACCGTGCCGCCTCTGAGAGCAAACACGCCAATCTCATCCTTGGTGCGAGCTCCACAGAAACCCTCGCGACCAGAAACAACGGGGCGAGTTCCCTCTGGATCAATAGCGGCGAGCAGCAGCTTTGCTGTACCGGATGGAGCGTCAACCTTCTGGTTATGATGCGTCTCCACAATCTCAGTGTCCCAGCCATCAAGCGCCTCAGCAGCCATAGCCACCGCACGCCTCAACACGGCAACGCCTACCGAATAGTTTGCCGCGTGAATCACCGATACGCTCTCCCCCAGCTGCTTCAGATCTGAAAGCTGCTCTGGCGAGAAACCCGTTGTGCCAGAAACCAGCGCACACCCGCGCTCACGTACAAAGCCGACAACAGCCTCAAAAGCAGCAACGCCAGAGAAATCCACAACCACATCAGGTGTCTGCGCAACGGTGCTCAACTGATTGATATTCTCGTGACCAAACGCACCAAGTACCTCAAAGCCGTGAGCAATCAAGGTTTGCTCAATGAGCTTTCCCATCTTGCCGGTACCAATTACTACTGCACTAGGCATCAAGAAGACCAGCCTTTCTCATAGCGTTTTCAAGCACCTCGGCGTGCTCATCAGTCATCTTCCACAGAGGTAGACGATAATTTTCTTCCATAAGTCCCATACGAGCCAGCGCGGCTTTTACTGGAATTGGATTGACCTCGCAGAAGAGGGCGTGTACCAGGTCAAGATACTGAAGCTGAAGCTCGCGAGCAAGAGAGACCTCTCCGCGGTGCCATGCAACTACCAGGTCATGAACCATCTTTGGATCAAGGTTAGACCAAACAGAAATAACACCAGAAGCGCCAAGAGAAAGTAGCGGCACAATCATGTCGTCATTTCCAGACCACATAGTAAAGTCATCGCTCAAATAACGAGCAACCTTTGTTGCGTATGAAATATCTCCAGAAGCCTCTTTAATGCCCCATGCATTTGGATGTGCCGCAAGCCTCTGAACATTACGCTCAGAAATAGAGCAACCTGTTCTACCAGGAATGTTATACAAAATACAAGGAACATCAACGCGGTCGAGTACATACGAGAAGTGCTGGTAGATGCCCTCTTCGTTACTCTTGTTGTAGTAAGGGGTAATCAGAAGCAGACCATCAACACCTGCCTTCTCTAGAGCCTCTGCTTTGCGTAAAGACTCAGCAGAAGAGTTGGAGCCAGCACCGCCAATAACAGGAACTTTGCCCTGAGCTCTGGCAAGGATTGCCTTAACTACCTCGATGTCCTCCTCATCTGTCATGGTTGAGGACTCGCCGGTAGTACCAAGAGCGAGAATACCGTCAATTCCCTGCTCAATCTGGAAGTCAACAAAGTGCTCAAGTGCCTCGAAGTCAACATTTCCCTGAGCATCAAATGGGGTTACTAAAGCGGTGATTGCACCAGTCAAATTCTTCATGTCCATAGTTTTTCTCGCCCTCTAACGTGTGGTGTTTATAGTTGTTTGTTGTGCAAGATCAGAAAAATCGGAGCCGTCAAATGCAAGCGTTGCAAAGTAATCCGCCTCAGTCTCGGCGCGGCGAATAAGCTGTACAGATCCGTCTTCTAGAAGCAGCAGCTCAGCGGAGCGCAGACGGCCGTTGTAGTTATAGCCCATCGAGAAACCATGAGCACCCGTATCGTGAATGAACAGGAGGTCACCCACAGCCACCTCTGGGAGCTGGCGATTCTTTGCAAACTGATCGTTATTCTCGCAAAGTCCGCCCACAACGTTGTACGTATGGGTTGGAGAGGCATCTTCTTTGCCCATAACGGTGATGTGGTGGTAAGCGTCGTAGATCGCGGGACGCATAAGATTTGCTGCGCAAGCGTCCACGCCAAGGTAGTGATGATACGTCTCTTTTTGGTGCAGAACACGAGTAACAAGTGCGCCAGCAGGACCCAAAAGCCAGCGTCCAAGCTCGGTGTAAATAGCGACGTCTCCCATACCTGCAGGAACTAAGACCTCTTCAAAGGCGCGCTTTACGCCCTGGCCAATAGCCAAGACGTCAGGCTCAACCTGGTCTGGCTCGTACGCCACACCAATACCACCAGAAAGATCAATAAATCCAATGTGGATATCAAGTTCTTTATGCAGCTTAACAGCCAGCTTAAAGAGGACGCGCGCAAGGTTTGGATAGTAGTCCTCTTCCTGAGCGTTACTGGCGAGAAACGCGTGAAGACCAAACTCGGTCACGCCCTTGGCCTTAAGATACGCAAACGTTTGGAAAAGCTGCTCTTCTGTCATGCCAAACTTAGCGTCATCGGGATTTCCAATAATGCCGTTTTGCGACTCAAAAACACCACCAGGATTAAGACGTGCGCACATAACCTGAGGCATGTTGCTTCCCACCGCCTCTTCAAGCGTTGTAAGCATGTCTCCACCAGCATCTAAGTTAATGATGGCTCCCAGCTCATGAGCGCGAGCAAAGTCAAGCACCGTAGTGTCGTTTGACGAGAGCATAATGTTTTGGCCAGTAACTCCACAGGCTTTTGCAAGCGTGAGCTCCGTGGCATTTGCACAATCACAGCCGCAACCAAGCTCTGCCAGCAACCTCACAATGTAAGGATTGGGCGTAGCCTTCACCGCAAAGTACTCTTTAAAGCCAGCGTTCCAGCTAAAAGCCTCTTGTAACAGCTTTGCGCGGCGAACAATCTCTGCCTTGTTATACAGGTGAAATGGCGTTGGATACGTCGTAGTGATTGCCTCTAGGGCATCTACAGAAACAAACGGTTTCTTACTCAAAGCTCCCCCTCAAATTGGGGGCGCAATACACCGTCAAAGTAGCACCCCCGAAATCTCGGACAGTCTTGCATGTATTTCATACAAGCCCACCTGACAACCACGCCTGATTGCCAAGTTCGGCGAACCTCGCCTCCTTCTGGGGTCACTGCCTGCCGACTAACCCAGAACCCATCGTGCTCGCTCCTCTATTGACAGTAAAACCCTACCACAGAAAGCTCTGTATTTGGGCTAGTTTTGTTCTTCTCGCAAAGTATTAACAAAAGTCTTAAGGCGAGAAAGGCCTTCTGTTAGATTCTTGTCAGAAGCAGCGTAACTAATACGCACATAGCCCTCAGCGCCGAAGAAAACACCAGGTACCAGTGCTACACCAAACGCTTTGATTGCTCGCTCACAAAATGCCTCAGAATCAAGGGCAAATTCCTTGATTGATGGAAATGCATAAAAGGCACCTTCTGGCTCTTCAACAGGAAGTTTCATATCTTGAAGCGCAGAAAGTACAATCTGCCTGCGCTTTTGATAGTTTGTGCGCATAGGCGTGACATCATAAGAAAGTGCATAGAGAGCAGCTGGCTGCAAAAATGAAGGAACAGAAGACACCAGCTGAGCGTGGACCTTTCCAATATCTGTCGCAAGCTCGTCAGAAGTGGCAACCCAGCCAAGTCTCCAGCCCGTCATTGCCCATGGTTTGGAGAAACTATTTGTCACAATGCAGCGATCAGACAAATCTGGGTAGAGCTCAACAAAACGTGGAACGTCCTCAACATAGGCCAGCTCTCTATAAACGTCATCGCATACAACATAAAAGCCGTGCTTGCGGGCAAGTTCTGCCACCACATCAAGCGACTCTTTTGTATAAACACATCCCGTAGGATTGTTGGGAGAAGTCAGCACAATAAGCTTTGTCTTCTCTGAAATCTTTGACTTAAGCTGCTCAGCATCAATCTGGAAATGATTGGCGCTGGTATCAAGCGGCACAACCACACCACGGTTAAGCTGGCAGAGTGTTCTGTATACCAAATACGCTGGTTCAGGAATAATAACCTCGTCACCTGGATTCATAAGGGTCAGCATAGTTGCAGAAATGGCTTCCGCAGCTCCCACGGTAACTACAATACCGTCTGGGCCTACCTTCATACCACGTGCAGACTCCCAGGCAGCAATAGCACTTCTAAGTTCAGGGGTACCGATGTTAGGCGGATAGTGAGTGTTTCCAGCTACAAGTTCTTTGTCTACTAAGTTGCAAATAGGAGCTGGAGTATCTTCTCCCGGCTCTCCAATAGTTAAAGAAATACATCCTGGTGTTGCAGCAGCAAGTGCCGAGAAACGCCTGATACCAGAGGGTTTGAAAAGCTCTAGTGTTGTATTTCTTGTTAGTGGCATACAAACTCCTCAACATACTTTCAATCCATAATAGGTATCATTTAAATCATACGACACTTGATTGATACGAGGTTCGCATGAAAAGAGTTTTGTCTCTTGGCCTTAAGTTTATTATTGGCCTTCTAAAAAGGGTTCTTGCACCACTTTTCAAATTTGTAGGCGGGCTTTTTGTTCTAGCTTTACTGGTTCTTGGTGGATATGCCCTCTACCTGAAGCTTACTTACTATCGCATTCCTGACAATACTCCCGTATCCAATCAAGGTGCTTCTCCTGAGGCTACAACCGTACAGGTAGGCCAAACCTACACAGCTTCAACCTACAACATTGGCTTTGGTGCTTACACCCCTGATTACACCTTCTTTATGGATGAAGGCATCATGCAGGATGGCACACGTACCGTGGGGACTCACGGTCGCGCTGTCAGCAGAAACTCCGTGCTTTACACCACAAACGGTGCCCTGAACACCGTTTCTTCTCTGAATGACGGTACAGCTCCTGACTTTATTCTTTTCCAAGAGATTGATACTTCATCTGACAGAAGTTGGCATGTGAATCAAGTTTCTGAAGCAGAGAGCCGCTTTGGATCCTACGCATCGTATTTTGCGCAGAACTTCCACACCGCGTTTCTCGCCTATCCACTCACAGAGTTCCACGGAACCTCTAACTCTGGAATTCTGACGCTTTCAAACGTACTTGCTTCAAGCGCGACTCGTCGTACCTACCCCATTGACGAGTCGTTCCCAACAAAATTCTTTGACCTAGACCGTTGCTTTATGATTACACGCTACCCTACCAGCGATGGTCATGAGCTGGTACTTATTAACAGCCACATGTCTGCTTATGACAAAGGTGGCACCAGTCGCGCGCAGCAGCTTGCACTTCTGACCAAAATAATGTCTGAGGAGCGCGCTAAGGGCAATTACGTTATTGCGGGTGGCGACTGGAACCATGCCATTTTGGGCTCGCTTACACTCTATCCTTCTGTTCAGCAGATACCAGATTGGGTAGCAGAACTCAAAGATTCTGATTTGCCAGAAGGTTTTAGCGTTGTAGCTCCAGACAACCTTACCGACGTTCCTACCTGCCGCGGAGATGACATTCCATACGAGAAGGACAAGACATACACCACCACAGTTGATGGCTGGATTGTCTCGGATAACGTTGTTGCAACCGCCAGAAACATTGACACGCAATTTGCCTATTCTGATCACAATCCGGTTCTGCTGTCATTTACCCTAAAGAGCGCAGAATAGGGTTATCTTCCCTTCGATATATTCATATTATGTGCGTGTTGTACCTATAATACGCACATAATTATTGACTTCACAGTCTTTATCTTGTATAATAAAACTACAAGAAAGGCGGGTAATCATGGCAAAAGTAAGCACAAATATAAATTTGGATCCAACCCTTAAAAAGAATGCTCAGGAGCTTCTCAGAGATTTAGGCATGGATCTTACTACTGCTATTACCATTTTTCTTCGTCAGACTGTTCGTGAGCAGGGAATCCCTTTTGAAATCAAGCGAGAAATTCCTAATGCTCAAACTATAGAGGCTCTTAATGAATACACCAACATGAAAGAGCATCCAGAAAATTACAAGCACTATGCCTCATTCTCCGACGCAATGTCGGAGGTCCTAGATGCTTGAAATCTTTTAGAACCGGTTCTCATTCTGATCTCTTTTAAAACTAAAGAATAATTTCTGTTTTGTTGTAACCACAACAAAAGCCATATGGAAGTCCTGTCACACTTTGGGTATAAAGTAAGCCATAGTAGACTTTCTAAACTTATCCGAGAGGAGCCCGTATGGCACAGGTTCTTGATTTAAGCAAATCCGTTTATGAGATTTGCACTAAGTATCCCGTTATTAAAGGCCTCATGGCAGAAAACGGCTTTGCCGAGATTACCGAGCCAGGCCGTCTTCAGACCATGGGTCGTTTTATGACCATCCCTAAAGGCTGCGACCACAAAGGCGTAGACCTTGAAGAGCTCAAGGCAATCTTCCGCTCCCACGGCTTTACCATTCTTGGCGATGAGGAGCCTGCAGCAGTAGAAACTCCAGCTGGCGAGAAGCCCGCAGAGGCAGAGAGCACACCTATTGCGCAGACCCCCGAGGAGCGCAAAGCTCTTATCGCCCAGTACCTTGAGCGCCTCAATGACGGCGAGGACATCGAGGCTGTTCGCGAGGACTTTACCCGTAACTTCAAGGATGTTTCTGGCACAGAGATTTCCAACGCCGAGCAGGAGCTTATTGCTGGTGGCGTTCCTATGGAGAAGGTCCTCAAGCTCTGTGATGTTCACGCCGCTCTCTTTGAAGGCAAGGTTTCTTGCGCACCAACAGGCGCTGTTGAAGAGACTCCTGGCCATCCTGTTTGGACCATGCGCCAAGAGAACGACCGCATTCTTGCCTTTATCCACGACCGCGTTGCTCCAGATGTAAAGCGTGCTCGTACGCTTACCGAGTCTTCCAGCAACGAAGAGTGCGCTGGTGTTGCAGCAATTCTAAAGGCTGATATGGACGCCTTTGACGAGGTCTTTGTTCACTACAAGCGCAAGGAAGAGCTGCTCTTCCCTCATCTTGAGCGCCACGATATCACTGGTCCTTCAAAGGTTATGTGGGGTAAGGACGACGAGGTAAGAAACGCTGTTAACGGTGCAGAGGCTCTGCTTGAGACTGCGTACGGCCAGTATGATGCAGGCCTTATGGCAGCCGTTGCTGACTATCTGGATGAGGCTATTGAGGGTGCTGAGTCCATGGCATCCAAGGAAGAAAACGTCCTCATTCCACTTTCCCTTGAGCACCTAACTGCTACTCAGTGGACCCAGATTGCTGCTGAAGAGAACGAGTTTGGCCACGCATTTGGCGTCAATCCTCCTTCATGGCACGCAGATCCTCTTGAGCTTGCAAACGACAAGCTTAAAGAGATGGAAGCCGCAGCCGCTATGGACGAGAAGGGCGCTGAGGCAGAAGAGGAAGCAATTTCTGCTGACGGTAAAGTCAAGCTCTCTACCGGTGAGTTCACCATTCCGCAGCTTGAGGCTGTCTTTGCAACTATTCCGCTCGACATTACCTTTGTCGACGCTGATGACAAGACACGTTACTTCAGCCACGGCGACACCCGTGCTTTCCCTCGTCCTAAGAGCTGCCTTGGCCGCGACGTATATGACTGCCATCCACCAAAGAGCCAGGAAGCTGTTCGTCGCATCCTCACCGAGTTCAGGAGCGGTCGTAGCGACTCCTCCGAGTTCTGGTTTGAGGTCAGAGATAAGTTCCTCTACGTCCGTTACTTTGCTGTTCGCGATGAAGAGGGTAACTACCTGGGCGCTCTTGAGACCACTCAGGACATCGGACCAATCCGTGCTCTTGAGGGCGAGAACCGCAGAGGCTCCGACAGCTAAGATCGCAAGCACGTAAACTAAGCTTCCTCTCAAAAATTTTGTGCGACTCGGTAGGCGATGTGTCCTTTTTAAGGCACATCGCCTACACTATTTCTGGCCAAAAGAGAGGAGCCTCAGTGCTACAACGTTTACTAGGCACTAAGTATGCATACGCCATTGTTGCAACTTGTATTGTCATCATGTTTTTGCCTTGCGCCATCATCTTGACGTGCTTCGGCATCTTCATCACACCAGTTTCACAATACTTTGGCGTACCCCGCGTTGCCTTCTCTGCGGTCTTCTCGGTACTCTGCATTGCCATGACGGTAGCTTTGCCGTTCATAGGAAAGTTCTATAAAACGCACGATACTCGCCTGGTACTCTCTGCAAGCGTTATCATCTGCGCAATCTCATATGGAGCTATGTCAGCCTCTCATGAGATTTGGCATTTTTATCTCTGTGCGGTGGGACTTGGCATTGGTGTGCCAGCACTCATGTTCTTGTGCGTCCCTGCCCTTATCAACGATTGGTTTGACCAGCGTGTTGGTACTTTTATGGGTCTCTGCTTTGCATTTACCGGCATTGGCGGCACCGTCTTTAACCCCATTGGATCTGCCATTATCTCGTCTGGTCCTGAAGGCTGGCGCGCTTGCTATCTGATTTTTGCCCTAGTCATGCTTGTTGGAACACTTCCCTTTACCCTTTTTGTAGTGCGCGAGAAACCCCAAGATCTGGGCCTTACGCCTCTTACCTTCTCTTCCGGTGACGAGAAAACCGTTGAAGTTGAAGACGCTTCTTCAAACGATATCTCTGCTGATGACGCAATGAAATATCCAGAGTTTTATATGGTTGCTGCGTTTTACGCGCTCATTACCTTTAACCAGCAAATCTCTCAGTACTTCCCTAGCTATGCTGCAACATTTGCAGAAACTGCTCCTGCCATTGCCGCTGCCACAGGCCTTCTTGCTGGAACAACTATGCTGGGTCAAGCAATTGGAAAAGTGCTGCTAGGCGCCTTGAGCGATATCTCTGTGAAGCTTGCTTGCTTTGTAGGAATTTTCTCGGGCATTATTGGCTTACTTATGTTGGGAATTAAGCTTCCAGTATTGCCACTCTTGCTGGCAGGAACCTTCCTTTTTGGAATTGCCTACGCACTTACAACAGTCGGCTCGCCGCTTTTGGTGCGTGCAGTCTTTGGCAAAAAAGATTCCACTCTTATCTACTCAAGAATTGCAGGCGTAAGCTGCTTTGTCTCTGCTTGTGCACTCATTATTTGGAGCCTAATTGTAGATGGCTCAGCTCAAGGTTTCTTGGTGCTCTTTGGCATTGGCATTGTACTGATGAGCAGCTGCCTAGCGCTCGCGCTCACCGCACTTAAGCGCGCTGACAAACGAGCATAAGGTTATCTGGCTCTCTTGGATCTGCTTCTGGATCCAAAGGTACAATCTCTACCTGCTCAAACACCGTGCGAGCAGCATCTAGGAGCACTTCAAGCTGATGCGCTCCCTCTCCTGACTGTGCAGAAACTACATTGGTGAGATATCTTCCGCCGGGAGTAAGGCAGTGTGACACCTGGCTCATCCATTCAACGGTCATCATATCCGCTGGTGGAACTTCTCCACTAAAGCAGTCGTTTAAGATGGCGTCATAACGCTTGTTATTAGAGGTAGATAGGTTATTTATATACTCAACGCCATCAGTTACCTGCACTTGAAGCCTGCCGTTGCTCTCTCTAATAGCCTCATCCACAAAGAAGTAGCTATGAGCTAGAGCTGCAATTTTAGGGTCAATCTCCAGTGCATCGCAAGAAATCTCTGTATAATGAGCTACTAAATAACGAGGATACGAGCAACCACCAGCACCTAACATTAAGACTGAGTGTACGGAACAAGCAGCTTCAAACAACAAGTCGTACAGCTCAAGATAAGGAAATACCAGCTGGTTCTTTCTTGAATCTGTGTACGTTGCACTCTCATAGGCGCCGCCCTGCCACAACACACGTATGTCTCCACCCTGACCATCTGAAATAGGAAATACCAACGCAGGGCCATTCAGTGCCTGAGGTTCAACGTAAATACCTGCACAAGTTAGGAGCTCCATATCATGAGCAGTAAGCTGTTTTTCTGACATGGAACTCCTTCAAGTGATGTGTTATATGCGATGTACGTAAGTATAGCTAGTACACGGGGTTTCTCGCCAGGTACTACCTCAACTCAAACGAATCGGCATCGGTGATGCAGACGCAGGTGTCATAGAACGCCTTGAGAGCCTGGTATCCCAGAAGCGTGTCTTTAGTGCCCGCAGTCTCGTACACGGAGTGCATAGCAAGCTGTGGCAGACCCACGTCAACGGCATGCATGCTGGCCTGAATGTTGGAGAGGTTGCCCAGCGTTGATCCACCTGGCATATCGCTTCTGTTAGCAAAGACCTGGTAAGGAATGTTTTGCTGCTTCCAAATAACCTCGACAATGGCGCGGCTAAACGCATCGGTGCAGTACGACTGACGTGCTGCTTCCTTGATAACCATGCCGCCATTGAGATAAGGCTTGTTGGCCGCATCGTGCTTCTCGGGATAATTGGGGTGTACCGCATGCGCATTATCGCAGCTTACCAGCAAAGATGCCGAGAGTGCTCGGTAGTAATCTTCCTGTGTAAAGCCAAGCGTGGCGTTTACGCGTTGCAAGGTGTCTTTAAGGAACGTAGACTTTGCGCCCTGCTTGGTATTTGAACCAACTTCTTCATTATCAAAGCAGGTATACACAGAGATGTCCTGCTCATTTGAGGAAGCAAGGAAGGCCTTAAGCGCTACAAAGGCGCATTGAAGGTCATCCAGGTGACCAGCGGAAACAAACTCCTTCTTAGCACCCCAAATACGGCCACCCGTGTGATCAACTAAGAACAAATCGCGAGAAAGAATATCTTCTTGAGACACGCCTGCTGCGTCTGCTACCAGGGCGTTAAAGGCGCCAGGATTAAGCTCGCCAGCGCTGAAGAGTGGCATCAGGTCTTTAGCACGGTTGAACTCTGGCGAGAGACCATTTTTGTGCTCAAGATGGATAGCCAAGCTTGGAATCATAACAACATCGTCTTCAATGTTGACCAGCCTGGACTCTACCTTGTTTCCTACCTTGACCAGCACACGACCAGCAATGCCCAAAGGACGGTCAAACCACGTGTGGTCAAGCATGCCGCCATATGCCTCGGTGTTGAGGCGAAGCGAGTTGCCGTCACCAGTAAGCTCTGGCTGAGCTTTTACCTTGTAGGTTGGAGAATCGCCGTGGGCAACCGCAAGCTGGAAGTGATAAGGAGCATCAGCGCTTGAGGTTTGGGGCTCACGGTACTTCTCGCCAACTTTCCAGGCAACAATTGAAGAATTATTGCGCGTGGTAAAGTAAGAGCCTCCTGGCTGAACGTCCCAAGAAGAACCCTCGGATAGATAGGTAAAACCGCTCTCTATCAGGTACTCTTTGATGGTCTGCGTGGTATGAAACATAGAAGGGCTCTGCTTAATAAAAGCAAGGAGCTCCTCAGAAAGAGCAAGTGACTCATTCAAATCAGACATGCGTAAAACCTTTCATAGAACTGTGTTGCACTCAACAGCCTAGCACGCATTTTTAGTGAGGCGCGCACTTTCTAGAAAATGACGCAAAGAATACGCGCTTCAGGGTAGATACTTATATGTTGAACTAATTCTCACCCACCAAAGCGAGAGTGTATGGATATCAATCAAGCTATTGAGCACGCAAATGCGTTTGTCATACCTGGACTTCTTGTTGATGATCAGTCCATTATCGGCGAGGTCAACAAAAACTGTGACGCTATTAAAACGCTGCTTGATGCCTGGAAGGAAGCTCCTCTGGGCCAAGAGCCTGTAGAGTTTTCTGTCATTCAGCAGCTTGCTGATAGAACGCGCTCGCTCTGCGACACCTACGGCGTGGAGAGGCTCAGAAACCATCGAGGCGTTGGCCTTTCTCGCGGTCTTTCCAACGACGATCTTGCGGCAGCCGTTGCAAAGATGCAGCGCCGTCGCCCTAAGGCTGTCTATAAAACCGCAGGTCCGCTTCTTAATGACTTGCAAATTGCGTATGTCGAGAAGAGCGTTTCTGGCACGGTGCTGGGCATTGATATTGAGACCACTTCGCGCTTCCCTGAGCTGGGATACATTGTTAACGTGGGCTTTGAGTTCTGGAATCTTGGTCGCAATACCGTTGCCGTAGAACCTCACACCGCCTACTTTGGCATTCCAGAGATGTACAAAGAAAAAGGCGTCCCTCTTGCCGATATTCACCAAATTACCTGGAAAGATGTTGAAGGCAAGAAATCATTTAGAGACGATAAGAAAGCCCAAGAGGCCCTGCTGGCAACTATGAAAAAGATTCCTTTTATGGCACATAACGCTGCCTTTGAGGATTCTTGGTTCATGTTCAACATTGACGGTTACGCTGAGGCTAGAAAAGCGGGCAAGATTATTGTTATTGACTCCCGTGATATCTGCCGTCGTTTGGACCCAGAAATTAGGTCTCTTCCCCGTGAGTCTTCTCCTGCTGCACTTGAGAACTGGGCACGTCGTAGGCATACCCTTGCAGCAGACGAGAAGGAACGCCATTTGGGACTTGAAGACGTAGACCTTATGATCCGCACCGTTCAAGCAGAGTTTGCAGACCACAATATGTTTGAAGACTAGGCAACGTTGTCGGTCATCTGTGTTCAAGCGTTATACTAAAGAGTGCATAAACTAGATTTTCTCGCTAGAAAATAACTGCCAAGGAGGAGTTTTGTCAGAGAAGCAGGTAAGAGTACGTTTTGCGCCATCCCCAACAGGCAAGCTGCACATCGGAGGTGCACGTACTGCTATCTATAACTGGGCTTTTGCTCGTGCAAATGGTGGCAAGTTTATTCTTCGTATTGATGACACAGATCCTACGCGCTCAACTGAAGAGAATACTCAGATTATCCTGCGCGCTATGAAGTGGCTTGGCCTTGATTGGGACGAGGGTCCCGATAAGGGCGGCGATTGCGGTCCTTATAGCCAGACCGAGCGCCTTGACTTGTATCGTGAGGCAGCAAATAAACTGCTGGCAGAGGGCAAGGCATACCCTTGCTTCTGCACGCCAGAGAAGCTTGCTGAAGACAAGAAGGCTGCTGAAGAGCGCCACGACCCCTTCCAGGGCTATCAGCGTACCTGCAGAAACATTGATCCTGCAGAGGCTCAGCGCAGAATTGATGCTGGCGAGCCTTATACCATCCGCATCAAGGTTCCACTGGACCGCGGTGACGTCATTGTCCACGACGCTGTTCACGGTGACGTAACCTTTAACGCTCGCGAACTTGATGACTTTATCATCTTCCGCTCTGATGGCACCCCAACCTATAACTTTGCAACCGTTGTTGATGACGCTGGCATGGGCATTACTCACATTATTCGTGGCGATGACCACCTGTCCAACACTCCTCGCCAGATTATGGTGTACGAGGCTCTGGGCGCACCTGTTCCAACCTTCGCACACATCTCCATGATTTTGGGCCCTGACGGCAAGAAGCTCTCCAAGCGCCATGGCGCAACTTCTGTTGAAGAGTATCGTGACCAGGGCTATCTTGCAGATGCCTTTGTCAACTACCTGGCTCTTCTCGGCTGGTCGCTTGACGGCGAGACAACCATTGTGCCTCGCGATGTTTTGGCATCTCAGTTCTCTCTGGACCACGTTTCCAAAAACCCTGCTAAGTCCGATCCAGAGCGTCTGAACTGGATTAATGCAACGTATCTTGCCAATATGGACAACCAGACCTTTGCAAAGACTGTTCTGATTCCAGAGCTTGTGGGCGCAGGTCTAGAGCCTGTTCAGGGTAGTGCTACTGACGCAGAAGAGATTTACGCAACTCGTCCAGGCTGGTATGACCTGCTTTCCGAGATTCTTCGTCCTCGTACCACCGTAAGCCCAGACGTCATTGAGAAGTCCCGCTTCCTGTATGAAGGTGCAAACGTCACCTTTGATCAGAAGAGTGTTGAGAAGGGCCTTACCAAAGACGCTGCTCAGAGTACAACTGTTCTTGCTGCTGCAAAGACCGCTCTTGAAGGTGTCTCTGAGGACGGGTGGAAGGCTACAGCAATTGACGCTGCCCTTGAGGTGCTTCCAGAGCAGCTTGACCTTAAGAAGCGCATTGTCTTCCAGTCCATTCGTGTTGCTGAGTGCGGCAACATGGTCTCCCCTCCTCTTGGAGAGTCTATGGAGCTTCTTGGTCGTGAGGTTTGCCTTGCTCGCCTTGACCGCGCTCTGGAGCTTTGCAAATAACGCGTGAATGCGTGCCTGCCGCGTATTCTTCCAAGCGTAAGTGGGTATCAAAAGTAAAACCACACAAGAGCTGTAAAACAGATGGTTTTGCAGCTCTTTTATCGTTATCGTTTGTTTAGTTTTGGAGTAGCTATGATTTCTATGTCTGCGTTTGAGGTCCTAGGTCCCATTATGGTGGGACCTTCTTCCTCGCACACAGCAGGAGCTCTGCGCATTGCTCTGGTTGCACGCTCGCTTGCACCAAAGCAGCTGGAGCGCGTTGAGTTTTGGCTCTACAACTCCTTCTCTCATACCCACCTTGGTCACGGCACTGATTATGCTCTGATTGCAGGAATCTTAGGCCTTGCTCCAGACGATACGCGCGTCCGTGAAGCACTTACCCTGGCAGAAGAAGCCCATCTTAACTACAGCGTTATTGAGAAGGGCGACGACGAGACTCTGCACCCAAACACCGTAGAAATTCATCTCTACGGTACAGATAACGTTCATGTTTCTGTTATGGGCGAGTCCGTAGGTGGCGGTCGTATTCGTATTTCTGGTGTTAACGGCGTACGCATTCGCATGTCTGGCGATATGCCCACCATTTTTGTTTCACATCGCGATAAACCCGGTGTTCTTGCAGCTCTCACTACTATTTTGGCTACGCAGAACATCAATGTTGCAACTATGCGCACCTTCCGCTCGGAGCGCGGCGGCTTTGCACACACCGTCTTTGAGATTGACGAGCCCATTGAGCAGAAAGTCCTGGATCTCTTCCAGCTGGCACCGCACGTTTCATATGCCGCGCAGGTTTCCATTCCAGGAGCTGCTCCTCAGGTCACAAACGACGTGCTTTCAGGAGCGTTTGACAACGGCGCAGATCTTCTCGCCAGGTGCTCTAAGACGGGAGCCTCTATTGGCCAGATTATGCGTCAGCGCGAGAAGGACCTGCGACCAGATGCCGACGTAGATGCCGAGATGGCTCACGTTCTAGAAATCATGCGCGATGAGGTTCACGACACTATCAAGACGCCTCGTCAGTCTATTGGCGGCCTGCTCAACGGCCAGGCCAAGACCGTAGCAAACACCCCAGCTGCAATCTCAAGTGCGCTTATGGGCGCCACGCAAACACGAGCCGTTGCCTACGCTATGGCCGTGCTTGAGCGCTCAGCAACCATGGGCGTCATTGTTGCCGCTCCTACTGCAGGAGCTTCTGGCGTTGTACCAGGATCGCTTATCTCGGTAGCAGAAGAGATTGGTGCCACCGACGAGCAAGTTATCTCTGCGCTTTGGAATGCAAGTGCTATTGGAGCCATCCTAACCACCAACGCAAGTGTTTCTGGCGCTGAGGGCGGCTGTCAGGCAGAGGTTGGATCTGCTGCTGCCATGAGCGCATCTGCGTTGACTGAGCTCTTGGGTGGCACTCCTCAACAGTGCTTGGACGCTGCTTCTATTGCCATCTCTAACCTTCTAGGACTTGTCTGTGACCCGGTCAGAGGACTAGTTGAGTATCCTTGCCAAGATAGAAACGCTATTGGCGTAGCTGCTGCCATAAGCTCTTCTCAGCTTGCTCTTGCGGGCGTTGGTAACCCAATTCAGTTTGATGAGGTTGCACACGCTATGGCAGAAGTTGGCGCCGCGCTCCCCGTTTCTCTCAGAGAAACAGCTAAAGGTGGTCTTGCCGCAACTCCAAGCGCTCCTACCGCATGCGCAAGTTGCACCGGCTGTGCCCCTCTTGACCAGGCGCTTATTGATGCAGAACGCATGCTCAGCTCAAATACGAGAGACGTTCCTTGCGCTTAGAGATGCGTTTTGTATAATATTTTTTGCTGCAAACAGAATTTCTTGAAATTATTGCTTGCATCTCTGACGAGTCTCCTTTATAGTTATTTCTCGCGCTGATGCGCACGGATGACATCTTGGGATATCGTCTAGTGGTAGGACAGCGGATTCTGGTTCCGTCAACGGGAGTTCGACTCTCTCTATCCCAGCCATGTCCTCCCAGTCATACATGGCCCGTTCGTCTAGCGGTTCAGGACGCCGCCCTCTCAAGGCGGAGATCACCAGTTCGAATCTGGTACGGGCTACCAAATGTTCAAGGACTTCTTCGGAAGTCCTTTTTGTTTATCTCAACACCACTTTTGCTTCTATCGTAAAATAAACCAGTCTGTTTGAAATAACTGTCACGCCCAGTCGTGTGACCCAGAAGTATAAGAATTTTTACTAACACCTTGATTGGATCAGGATGTGGCTTGAGTTCTTCCAAAGTGTAGTTGTCATTATTGCCCTGCTCTACGTGCCGGGCGTCATTTTGTTGCATGCTTCCGGCATGCCAAAGCCCTGGGCGCTTGTTAGTGCTCCTTTGGTAAGCTGCGCACTCTTCTTTATTGAGGGAGAAATCTTTAGCGCACTGAACATCCCTATCCCCTTGGCTGTAATGGTTCTTGTTCCTCTACTTATTGCAGCTCTGGTCAATGGCTACGTTTTTTATGTTGCTCCCAAACACAAAGAACATCACAGAGGCGAGAAACCCAACAAATCTAAAGCAATACGCGCTGGCAAGCAATCAACTAGCCCTGCACCAGCATTTATCTGCGAAGAACTCTCCTTCTGGATACCTCTTCTGTACGTTGCAATTGGTCTTCTTACCGTAGGGTTTCTCTTCTTACCAACCCTGCCCTCTGCCAGCTCCTTTGTTCAGGGCTGGGACATTGTGCATCACTTAGATGTCACGCAGGCAATGATTGAGTCTCAAAAGTACTCATCAATTCACTATGACTTCTACAGCACCGTAGAAGCTTCAATTACACCTTGGGAGCCGGGGACTTCGGGATTTTATCCTTCAGGCTGGAACATCATTGTTGCACTAACAACGCAGCTTGTTTCTACAACCGTTCCTATTGCAGGTAATGCACTCAACTTTGTCAGTGCAGCAATTATCTTTCCGCTCTCAATCTGCTCACTTATTGCAAAAGTTCTTCCTAAACATCGTATTGCGCTTATCAGTGGAGCTTTTGTTTGCCTAGCATTTTTTGTTTTCCCTTGGTCGCTTCTCATCTACGGACCAATCTTTCCTAACACCGTAGCCTTCTGTGTAATGCCTTCTATTTGGTGGATTTTTATGCAGATGACTCGCTCAAAAACACCAAAACACGACCTCATCTGGCTTATTGTCATATTTGTTCTTGGCTTGATTACCCTCTTTATCTTGCATCCTTCCACGATTTTCTCGTCAATTGTTGTGCTTTTGCCTTGGAGTTTTGCGCGCATTGGAGAATCAAAACGCAGAGTTATTCTCTTTGGAAAACAAATCAAGCCTGTCACGCTGGCATACGCATTCTTTATCTTTGCGCTGGTTATTTGGTCTGTTTTCTACTACGTTTTGATTGTTCGAGGCGTGGCTCTCAATTTCTGGTGGAGCGCCTACTCGAGCCTGCAAGATGCTATTTTGCACGCCCTTGGCATGGACTTTATTGGACAGTCGTACGCAGGTGGAGAGCTTGTTTCTCCACAACCGATACTTTCAATCTGCGTGCTTGTAGGCGCTGTATGGACGTTTAAGCACAAGCAGGCTCGATGGATGGTATCTGCCTTTATGTACCTGTCTATACTCTGCATTTTTATTATTACGTTTGACGTTCCTCTGAAGGGATATCTCTCGGGATTTTGGTATACCGATCCGTTCCGCATTGCGGCAAGCTGCGTCATTATGGCAATTCCGCTGGCAGCGCTTGGCCTAGCAACCCTTGCCGAGGCCGCTTTGGAAACGTTTGCCTCCTGGAGAGAAAAAGCTTCTCAGACTCAGACCAAAGCTCAGACCTGCGTCTTTTGCAACGTTTGGGCTAAACCTCTGATTGCTGGCGCAGTTATTGCGTGTGTGGTTGTGCTCAACTATGTAGTCCCCATGCCAAACCTTAAATCGGAAAAGCCAATTCCTGCCGCTACTGCCTTTAAACAGGCTTCCGAGAAGGCCTATGGTGATCACTACATTTTGACATCGGAAGAATTGGAGTTTTTACGTCGCGTGGAGCTTACCGTTCCTGCAGGTGCTGTTATTGCAAACCTACCTCAAGATGGCAGTCTCTGGGCATATGGCACTAACGACTTACATGTGCTCTGGCGCTTCCCTAACGGCTATGACGCTTCAGAACGTCCCGCAAGTGCAATTCTTCGTAAACGCCTTAATCGCATTGCCAGCGATCCCGAGGTGCTTCAAACGGCACGCGACCTTAACGTACAATACGTTCTTATTCTGAACAACGTT
>NZ_CAUSFQ010000014.1:0-21195 GCF_963530955.1 Lancefieldella parvula
TTTGATGATTTAGCAAGACAGATTTGCATAGGTGCGGTATAGTACCTATGCAAACTTTTTAGCCCGAGTGGCGGAATGGCAGACGCGGAGGTCTCAAAAACCTTTGAGGAAACTCGTGTGGGTTCAAGTCCCACCTCGGGCACCAGCTAAAAGTTTAAGCTAGATGTGAATTTCTCGTCATATCTAACTTGGTACTTGTAATGTCTTCTTGTTAGAGGTAACCTTACAAGGTACTTTTGAAGCGGGATTGAACGTGAGTCCCCACCTACACAGCGCAAAAGCAGCTGTCTGGTCAGACAATTTAACCTTCACACAACACTTGTGTGTATTGTCTCCCAGTTGCTTGTGCACTGGGTTTTTTATTGGCGGACAAGCAATTGTCTAAGAGGGAAGGTGTACAAGATAGCCAAGAACGATGGTCCTCGCATTAATGAGGAAATCACTGCTCGCACGTGTCGTCTTATTGACGCTGATGGTAGTCAGCTTGGTCTTTTTGGCGTCAATGATGCAATGAAGAGAGCTCGTGAGCACGGTCTTGATCTCGTAGAGATTGCTCCAAATGCCGAGCCTCCTGTATGCAAGATTCTTGATTACAGTAAGTTCAAGTATGAGCAGGCTCGCAAGGCAAAGGCAGCTCGTAAGAACCAGGTCAAGATCGAAGTCAAAGAGATGAAGTTCCGCCCAAAGATTGATGTGGGCGATTACGAGACCAAGAAGAGCCATGTACTTCGCTTCCTCAAAAAGGGAGCACGCGTCAAGATTACCATCATGTTCCGTGGACGCGAGATGGCTCACCCAGAGCAGGGCCGTATTGTACTTGATCGCCTTGCTGAAGATTTGAAGCCTTATGCCACAATTGAGCAAAAACCGCTCATTGAAGGCCGTAACATGCACATGCTCGTTGCTCCAATCAAGGGAGCGTTTGACGAGAAGCCCGAGGGTGCTGAGGATGGCACCACACAGGAGGAGAAGTAGTATGCCTAAGATGAAGACGCACAAGGGTTCGGCAAAGCGTTTCCGCCGCACCGGTACTGGCAAGATTATGCGTGCTAAGGCTTTTAAGAGCCACATTCTTACCAAGAAGTCCCAGAAGCGTATCCGTGGCTTCCGTAAAGAAGCTGTTCTTTCCGCTGGCGATGCAGCAGTAGTTTCTCAGCGTATGGGCGCTAAGAACTAAGCGCGCCACCCACCAGATCAAATAACAAGGAGTGATTAGATATGGCAAGAGTTAAGCGCGCAGTTGCTGGTCGCAAGAAGCGTCAGACGCTCGTCGAGCGCACAAAGGGTTATTACGGAACTTCCTCTCGTACCTTCCGTGGTATGAAGGAGCAGGCACAGCATTCTGGTCAGTATGCTTACCGTGACCGTCGTAACAAGAAGCGTGATTTCCGCGCACTGTGGATTCAGCGCATCAACGCTGCAGCACGCATCAACGACCTTTCTTACAGCAAGTTCATGCACGGCCTCAAGCTCGCTGGTGTTGAGCTTGACCGTAAGGTTCTCGCAGAGATTGCTTACTCTGACGAGCAGGGCTTCGCAGATCTTGCAGAGATCGCTAAGAAGGCACTTGCTGAGTAACCTCGGTTTGCACTGAGCAATTTCATTACAGCTAGATAGCTAGACCCCGTACATCCCGGATGTGCGGGGTTTTCTTTCGGCGAGAATTTCGCTGGGAGGCACGAACGGTCGAGGTCATGGCGCGCACAGTTGAGGTCACGGCGTGCCTGATTTTCTCGTCATGTCTGAACGATTTGCCGGAAAAGCTCACCATATCTGAGCTATTTGCCGGTTTTTCTCATCATGTCTGAGTAAATTCACTCAGACATGATGCAGCTTTCAGGCTCAAAAATTCAGGGCCGAAACGCCTATCTTTCATGCGCCTGATTTCATAAAAGAATCTGTAAATTTTGCCTAAAAATGCAAAAGAAACTGTGGATTTGCCTGATTTTGTTAAAGAATCTGCGCCACAAATACAGATTCTGTGCACTTTTCAGGCGTGCAATGTTGGAAAGTCATCCTTAGTGAGAAGAGCGTGTCATTTACGCACTTGGCGAGAAGAACGCGCGGTTCAGAGGCCGAGAAACCCGTGTAGTCACAGCTTACATGGTGATCGATGTGGGTGCTGGAAGAGCTCAGCTGTTTCCCCAGGTTATTCGCTCTTGTGGTCTCTGTGAATGAGTTCTTCGATGTGCTCGTGTTCTTCTTCGTGGAGCTGCTTAATTTCTTCATCGAAGCCTGGATCTTTAGGGGTAATGAGTTCGTCCTCACCAGTCTTTGGATCAGTATGGTGAAGCAGAACAGGCTCAAAGAGGTGCAGGTACTTTGCAAAGAAAGCAGACATGGTAAGTAGCATGACAAAAATTGCAATACGAGGCAGCGTATTGACCTGCGTCATAATGAGCGAGCCAACGCACAGAAGGGCAGTCCAACCGTACATCAAAAGTACCGCTTGGCGCTGATTATAACCGTGAGCCATTAAGCGGTGATGGATGTGTCCGCGGTCGGCAGTAGCAAAACTAACATGCGCGCGGGTACGGCGGACAATTGCCGAGAACGTATCAATAATTGGAATGCCTGCAACGACGAGAGGAACAATGATAGTTGTGAGTCCCGCCCAACGGGTGACGGACAAAAGTGAAATTGTTCCCAGAGCAAATCCCAAGGTTAGCGAACCAGAATCGCCCATGAAAATAGTTGCGGGATACGAGTTGTGAACCAAAAATCCAAGCGTGGTGCCCGCGATGGCTGCACTTAAAAGCGCTGCATCAAAGCGGCCCGCCCAAATGGAAAGCACAAACATAGTGGTAGAGGCAATGCAGGTAATTCCTGAAGAAAGTCCATCAAGACCGTCGATCAGGTTAATGATGTTGGCGTAAGCAACCAGGTAAATGACTGTTGCTGGATAGGCGAGCCATCCAAGATCCACAAAGCCGTACGCGGAAAACGGATCAACAACGTTACCGATAATCAGACCGCCTGCAGCCGCGATGCTTGCAGCAATTACCTGACCAGCGAGTTTCTGAATAGGCTTGAGAGAAAAAATGTCGTCAAGCAATCCGGTCAAGAAAATTACCGCAAATGCAGCGCCAACAATCCAGAAGTTGACGTTCAGGTAATAGCGAGAAGAAAGCGTAATCTCGGCATGTCCAAGGATTGCTTCAACGCCATAACGCACCAGCATAGCAACGGCTAACCCAAAGAAAATTGCAACGCCGCCCATGCGAGGAATAGGTTTTTTATTGACTCGACGTGCAGAGGGTTTATCGACAACTCCAAGCTTCCAAGCCAGTTGACGAACGGCAGGGGTAATCAGAGCTGAACCAAGACCAGCCGAGAGGAAAACACAAAACATGGTTACCCAGAGGTTCAAGCCGTATACCCTCCAATAAAAAACAGTATTTAACTGCTAAAATCCATACCATTCAATTGTGCTGCTCATTAAAAAACAAGTCAAGACTTTAATCTTTTTATAATCTCTTTATAGTAAGAATTGTCCTTCTCCCGCGGTCTAAACTGGGTGAACCGACAAGTTTTTTCAGGGAGCCTAATCTCGTGTTCAGTACAGGCATCCTTCGTTGTTAAGGAAGCTGGAACGCTCGAGTGCGGCGCCCACCTTATGAAGGTGGGTTCATAGATGACTGCGGGGAAGGATATTTTTGTGCTCAGACAGCTCGCTAGAAGGCTACGTTCCGCGGTAAAACGCCACGAGCCTCCTCGCAAGCCTACAGCCGCTCATTCCGCTCGCATAATCATTGACATACCTGCCCCTGATTGCCACAATAAGTACCGCAACGGGGATATAGCTCAGTTGGGAGAGCGCTGCCTTCGCAAGGCAGAGGCCGAGGGTTCGAATCCCTTTATCTCCACCATGACTTTGACGCGCGCAGAGACCCTGCGCGTTTTTTATACCACCATCTGCCTGGGCAGATACGACGGGAGGCGAGAAACCCTTGGGTAGTGCACCATCACCTAATACCCTTACGTTTTCTGCCTACGACGTCTGTGAACTCTGCCCAAGGCGTTGCCATGCTCAAAGAAACGCTGGTAAAGCGGGCCTTTGTGGAGCTTCAAGCACCATTCGTGTGGCTCGTTCAGCGCTGCACTTCTGGGAGGAGCCTCCTATCTCGGGCGAGGCTGGATCGGGTGCAATTTTCTTCACAGGTTGCCCGCTCAGATGTGTGTTCTGTCAGAACCACCAAATCTCGCAAGAGGGTTTTGGCAAGCCAGTTACAACTGAGCGCCTAGCCCAGATGATGCTTGAATTGCAAGCTCAGGGTGCACTCAACATCAACCTTGTCACTCCCTTGCACTTCTCGCCACACATAATTGAAGCAGTGACGCTGGCAAAAGAGGCGGGATTGACGCTCCCAATAGTGTGCAATACTTCGGGATATGAGCTGCCAGAGGTCGTACAGAAAGTTTCAAGCGTCATTGATATCTGGCTAACAGACGTCAAGTACGCAGACCCCGCGCTGGCAAAAGAGCTCTCATACGCAGCAGATTATCCAGAGATGTCCATGGCGGCGCTTGAGGTTATGCATGACTCGGTGATGAGTCGTGGCGGGCGCAAGCTGGATGATGACGGTCGCATGTTGCAGGGCATCATTGTGCGTCACCTGGTCATGCCCACGCACGCGGACGATTCCTGTGAGGTGCTCAACCGCGTCTGGAATCTTTGTCATAATGATGTAGACGTATCAATCATGAATCAGTACACGCCCAACGAGCGCATGCGCGCGGTTGGCGGTCCGCTTTCTGGAACGCTTTCTGACGAGGAGTACGAGTTGGTGCTCTGTCATGCGGATGACCTGGGCTTTGAGAACCTGTGGTGGCAGGAGGGCGGAACCGTCTCCGAGAGTTTTGTGCCAGCTTTTGACGCAACGGGCGTTGAAGGTCCCGCGCTCAAGCTCCGCACGGCACACGGAGACGCCGCCAACGACGCCACCACCAGCATCCCCGACACACAAACCGAGGAGTAACCATGTCTGTCGAGAAACCCGAAGAGCTCCAAACCACCCCAGCGCCACAGGCGGCTGCGCTCACGGACGCGGAGCGCGCCGAGCTGGAAGCGCTTCGCGCAGAGAAAGAGCGCAGGGAGCTCGAGGCTCTTCGCGCAGAGAAGGAGCGCGCTGAGCTTGAGACGCTTCGTGCAGAGAAGACCCGTGCTGCCCAGGCAGAAGCTGCAGTTCAGGCAGAGGTGGATGCAGTAGCGGAAAGTGAAGCTCAGCAGCGTGCCGCACGTCAGGCAGCTCAGCAGGAGGCCGAGCAAATTCGTCGCATTCAGGAGCAGCGCGCAAAGGGCCGTGCTCTCATGGAGCCCGATGAGGACGACGAAGACATCAAAATGCCTCTGGGGCAAAAAATTGTTATTGGAACTGTGGTAATTCTCGCAGTTGTCTTTGTTGTAAGCCAA
Organism: Lancefieldella parvula; assembly: GCF_963530955.1. Classification (GTDB taxonomy): domain Bacteria; phylum Actinomycetota; class Coriobacteriia; order Coriobacteriales; family Atopobiaceae; genus Lancefieldella; species Lancefieldella parvula_A. The sequence goes on from NZ_CAUSFQ010000014.1 coordinate 5,414, forward strand.
TTTATTTTGTAGGACTGCTACTCTAGATATATCGTCTCACCGTCAGTTTTTGACCAACCGAAAAGAGCAACTATGTCACTCACTGATCGTACCAAACCCTCAGACGTTAGCCTTAATACAGACTTGTATGAGCTCACGATGGCTCAAGGTTATTGGGAAGCCGGTCTTGTTAATGCAGAGGCATGCTTTACCGCATTCTTCCGCGAGAATCCCTTTAATGGTGGATTTGCAATTTCTTGTGGTACTGGTCAAATTGCTGACTTAGTTGAGAACTTTATCTTTGAAGACGACGATATTGACTACCTAGCAAGCATTAACTCTCCTGGTGGCGGTCGTCTCTTTAAGCCAGCGTTCCTTGAGTTTTTGCGTAACCACAAGCTCAATGTGACCATTGATGCAATCTCAGAGGGAGAGCTGGTTTTCCCACGTGAGCCTATGGTCCGCGTTGAGGGCTCCATTGTTGATTGCCAGCTCATTGAGACCGCCCTGCTTAACCTGGTCAACTTTCAGACTTTGGCAGCAACTAAGTGTGCTCGCGTTATAAAGGCTGCTCAGGGCAATCCTGTCTCTGACTTTGGCCTGCGTCGTGCGCAAGGTCCAGATGGTGGCTTGGCAGTTGCTCGCGCTTCCTATATTGCAGGTGCTTCAAGCACTTCAAATGTTCTTGCTGGCAAAATTTACGGCATTCCTGTCTTTGGTACCCATGCACACTCTTGGGTAATGTCGTTTGATACTGAGCTTGATGCCTTCAGAGCATTTGCAAAGTCCAGTCCAACCAACTGCTCACTTTTGCTTGATACCTATGACGTTCATGAGGGCATCAAGAACGCCATCATTGTGGCAAAAGAGATGGAAGAGCGTGGCGAGCGCTTAAGTGCTGTTCGTATTGACTCCGGAGACCTTGCACGCCTTTCTAAGGAAGCTCGCAAGGCTTTCGACGAAGCTGGCCTTCCTTACATCAAGATTTCTGTTTCAAATGATCTTGACGAGTACACCATCCAGTCGCTCTTTGCTCAGGGCGCACCTATTGACGCCTTTGGTGTTGGCACCAAGCTTGCTACCTGCGATCCTCAGCCTTCGCTTGGCGGTGTCTATAAGCTAACCGCTCGTCGTCAGTCTGCGGATGAGCCTTGGACTCCTGTTATTAAGCTGTCCGAGATGGCTTACAAGCGTACCGTCCCAGGCATTCAGCATATTCGCCGCTTCTACGATGCAAACGGCTGCCCTGCAGGCGACATGATTTTTGACCCAGATTACCTGGTCACCAAGAGTCCAGAGTCTAAGGCAACTGTTGTCGACATCATTGACCCGTATTCAACTCACAAGCTTGAAGGAACTTCTCGCGAGCTGATGGTAAGGCTGGTAGAAGGAGGTAAGCGTGTAGGGGAGAGCGAGTCTATTGAGGTTGCTCGCGACCGTTGTCACGCGGCACTTATGCGCCTGGACGCAGCGTATACGCGTTTCTTGAATCCTCAGATTTATCCTGTGGGTCTCGAGCGTGGCCTGGCCAATTTGCGTCATGAACTTGCTGCTCAACATCAGGTAAAATCTTCCGAGGAAACCGAGTAGTCCTCTAGAAGCTACGCAACCAACTACACAACCAACCACGTAATTACGCTGCACACGTGCACTAAATTTAAAGGAGAACCATGCGCGAGAAGATCGAGGAACTTGTACGTCAAGCCTTGGCAGATGCCCAGGCTGCGGGTGAGTTGCCTGAATTCCAGATTGATGATGTGGGACTTGAGCGTCCACAGGACTCATCAAATGGAGACTGGTCTTCTACGGTTGCAATGCGTTCTGCAAAGCTGGCACATAAAGCACCGCGCGATATTGCAGCAGCTCTTGTGGCACATATTGCCAAAGATGCTCAGATTGAGCGCGTTGAGGTTGCAGGTCCTGGCTTTGTAAACTTCTATCTGTCAACTGCTGCGGGCAATGAGATTTTTAATACTGTTCGCGAGCAGGGCGCAGACTTTGGCCGTTCTTCTTTTGGCGCCGGTCAAAAGGTCCAGGTAGAGTACGTTTCTGCAAATCCTGTTGGTCCTCTGCACATTGGTCATGGCCGCTGGGCTGCTCTTGGAGATTCTCTTAGCCGCATTCTTGCCTTTGCAGGTTATGAGGTTGAGCGCGAGTACTACGTCAACGATCATGGCTCTCAGATGGATGTCTTTGGTCACTCCATCTCTAAGCGCTACCTGCAGCTTATTGACATCATGCAGAAGCGCGACATTGACGCTGATGCAGCTGCGCAGGTGCTTGCAGAAGATCGCAACGCTTACGTTGCAGATGAAGATGATGCTCATCCAGAGGAGCATCCGTTTACTGACGAGTTTATCAACTCTCTTGGCGGTAATGCATACGCTGGAGACTACATTGTTGACCTGGGTCTTTTCTTCCTTAAAAATGACGGAGAGATCTGGGCAGACAAGTCTGAAGATGAGCGCATGGCAGAGTTCCGCGAGCGCGGCTACAAGATGATGCTTGAGTCCATCAAGAATACCTGTCATACCGCCCGTGCTGATTTTGATGTTTGGTTCTCTGAGCGTTCTTTGTATGTCAAGGATGACCAGGGTAAAGACGCTGTTGACCGTGCGCTCGATGCTCTTGATAAGCTTGGGTACCTGTATCGTTCTGATGAGGGCGCGCTGTTCTTCCGTTCCACTGATTTTGGTGACGATAAGGACCGTGTACTCATCAAAACAAATGGCGAGTATACCTATTTTGCTTCCGACGTTGCGTACCACTGGAACAAGTTCCAGCGTGTTGACCACGTTATTGATATTTGGGGAGCAGATCACCACGGATATATTCAGCGTGTTCGCTCTGCTGCCACAGCTCTTGGTTACCCAACTCAGTTTGAGGTTTTGCTTGGTCAGCTGGTCAATCTGCTTAGAAACGGCGTCGCCGTCAGAATGTCTAAGCGTAAAGGAACTGGTATCCACTTTGACGAGCTTCTCGCCGAGGTTGGTGTTGATGCAACGCGCTACACCCTTGTTTCAAAGTCTTCCAACCAGATGATTGACTTTGACATTGAGCAGGTAAAGCGTCAGGACAGCTCTAATCCTGTGTATTACGTTCAGTATGCTCACGCTCGTATTTGTTCTATTTTGCGCCGCGCTGCTGGCGTTGACCTTGATGAGGCAAAGGCACTTGGTATGGACGCTGTTGCAGATAAGGCTATTGGCTCTGAGGTTGATCTTGGGCTGCTCTCTGAAGACGCCGAGCAGGCGCTTGCTCGTAAACTCTTTGAGTTCCCAGGTCTTGTTGAGGGTTGTGCTCGCGATAGGGCACCATTCCGCATTACGCATTATATTGAAGAGCTTGCTGGTCAGTTCCATGCATTCTATACCGTTTGCCAGGTACTTCCTTCTGATGGACGCCCACTGGACGCAGAGCTTTCTAAGGCTCGTCTTGCTGCGTGTGATGCAACTCGTCGCGTACTTGCAATTGCTCTTGATCTGATTGGTGTTTCTGCTCCTGAGTCAATGTAAACGATAGCTAACTATGTTGTTTTGTCATGATACCGTGCAAGTATTGAATACCTGCACGGTATCTTTAGTGAATTTCTCCAGATAATTTACACATTTCTTCGTTATGTAAAAATTTTTTTAATGTATAAAAGAGATAATAAAATTAATATTTATTACTTAAATTTTATATTTCAGCATATAAAAGCCTATTTTGATGTCATATAAGCACCATTTTCTAACATATTTTTGACTAACTATTGTTTTGTCCCCACGTTAACACGTGGTTTTAGGGGTATACTCATTATGCGAGCAAATAGTAAATGGTTCGGGCATAAGAGTGGAGGTCTCTATGGAACTTCGCGAGTACATGTCCATTCGCAGGTCTTACAACTTGGTTAGAAGAGTGGTGCCTGCTAACAGACGACTCACGTTTGAAGAGTTTGCTATTTTGTGTCGCCTCAATGTGAAGGGCGCTCCTGTTAAGACTTCAGAAATTGCCGAGTATCAGAGTGCTCTTCGTCCTACGATTACTCATCGTACCTCGCACCTGGCAAGGCTTGGTTTCATCAAGAGAGATGAAGGCGCCATTGATCGACGCAACGTAGTGTGTATCATCACAGAAAAGGGTGTAGAAGCAGTTGAGGAGCTGTCCAAGCTTACCTGTGCTCGTATTGCACCTGGTCAGGCGCTTTCACGTACTTCGTTTGAGCGTATAGTCATGTATGTTGACGCTATGGGAGCTCTGTATTGCAGGGCAGCAGATATGGTCCTTCTTGCAATTCTAGATTCCCCTAAAGACGCTCTTTCAATTACAGAGATTGTTGACGCGCTTGGTCTTTTGCAGCCAACGGTTTCTATGTCTCTGACTGCTTTGGCAGAAAGTGGCCTGGTACAGCGCAAACATGACGATGCTCTTTCAAGAAGAGTAACTATGGTTGAGCTCACGCCTCAAGGCAAGACATATATCAAAGAAATCGTTCAGCAAATTGAAGATATTATTGTTAAAAGAAAGAGCCGTACAGCTGTTTAAATGATTTATGCAGATTAAAGAAATCTAGAAGATGGGTTTCTCAAGGTTTAAGGGTTAGTGGTTATAAATCCCCATTTGCCCGTTTTATGGTGAATTTTATTTATTTTTTCATCATAAGGCGGGCATTTTCGTGGTATATTCCTTTTGGATTTGCACCTATTTGATTTTGTTTGTTATCCCTTCATCATATTTCTCACGTATTTTTACAGATTATTTTGATGAGCAAACAGAGAGGTTTGTACATGTCGGACGAAACATCTTCGGTCCAAAATGATTCTTTAAATGATGTAGAAAATACTCCAGCACCACGTAGACGTGGTAGACCTCGTAAGAGTGAAAATAGTAATTCAGAAAATTCAACTTCAGAAAATACCAATTCTGAGGCAACTGAAGAAAAGGCCTCTAATTCATCTGCTGCTAAGCGTCGTCGCGGTCGTCCAACTAAAAAAGAGACTGAGGCGCGTCGTGCGGTAGAGGCTGTTGTGGCAGAGGCTATGAACGCAGCAGGCATTACAGAGCCACCAAAGCGCCGTCGTGGCCGTCCTAGCAAAGAAGAGATGGAAGAGCGTGCTCTTCACGAGCGTGCCCTTGAAGTTGCACAGGCAGAGGTCCTGGCTCAGGTCCAGGCAGGCGGCAAGGTTTCTTCTGACGTTGTAGACACTGATCGCCTTACCAAGATTGTTCAGGACGCAACTCAGCCTTCTGCAGAGGTAACTCCTACTCCCGCCTTCACCAAAGCAGAGGCGGAGGGTGCAGCTGGCCAAAATAGTAATGAAGCTCATAAGAACTTTGCTGAAGAGCAGGGTAGTGTTGAGCAGCAGGATGGTGCAGCTCAGGAGCAGGCTTCTGGTGCAGTAGCAGATTCCGAGGCAGCTCCAGCAGAGCGTCCAGGGCATTCTCGTACGGGTGCAGCACGTCGTCGACATCGTAATGCTGAGCCAAAAGAAGTAGTTCAGGAGGGCGAGAAGACACAGGAAAACGCACACGCTAACAACCAGGAGCGTCCTTCTCGCGATCGTAGACAGAACAACCAGCGCAACAAGAATCGCAAGCAGGGCCAGGCAAGCGAGCCATCGCTTTCCAAAGAGGCTCTGCAAGAGATGAAGCTTTCTGAGCTTCGTGCTAAAGCAACTGAGCTGGGCATTGAGTACGCAGGCGTTCATAAGTCTGATTTGATTGAGCTTGTATACGCTGCATCTGCAGCTGCTGAGGGCTTTAAGACTGTTGAGGGTATACTTCAGATTAGCAACGAAGGCTACGGCTGGATTCGTACAGGTAATTACATGGAAGGCGATGACGACGCCTTTGTCCACCAGCAGATTATTAGAAATCTTGGTCTGCGTCCGGGTGATAGCGTCTTGGGCATGGTGGGACCTGCTCGCGTAAATAGCAAATATCCACCACTGCTTAAGGTTACCCAGGTCAACGGTGGGGAAGTTGAGGGTCTTAAGGACCGTCCTCGCTTCAAAGACCTGACTCCAATTTTTCCAGACCAGCCTCTTACAATGGAGCACGGTAAAGATTCCATTACGGGCCGTGCAATTGATCTGGTGGCTCCTATTGGTAAGGGTCAGCGTGGTTTGATTGTCTCGCCTCCAAAGGCAGGTAAGACTACCATTTTGAAGCGCATTTGCCAGTCTATTACCACCAACAATCCTGAGGTTCACCTCTTCTGCCTCTTGGTAGACGAGCGTCCTGAGGAAGTTACGGACATGGAGCGCTCCATCAAGGGCACCGTTGTTGCTTCAACTTTTGATATGCCAGCAGAGAATCACACCGTTGTCTCGGAGCTTGTCATTGAGCGAGCAAAACGTCTGGTTGAGATGGGTCAGGACGTTGTGGTTATTCTGGACTCCATCACACGTCTTGCTCGTGCATACAACCTGGCTATTCCTGCTTCTGGTCGTATTCTTTCTGGTGGTGTTGACTCCGCAGCTCTGTATCCACCAAAGAAGTTCTTGGGTGCAGCTCGAAATATCGAGAGCGGCGGCTCGCTCACTATTATTGCGTCTGCCCTGGTAGATACAGGCTCCAAGATGGATGAGGTTATCTTCGAGGAGTTCAAGGGTACTGGTAACATGGAGCTCAAGCTTGATCGAGACCTGGCAGATCGCCGTATCTTCCCAGCTATTGATCCTGTTTCTTCTGGTACTCGTAATGAGGATCTGCTTATTAAGCCAGAGCTTCAGCCTATGGTATGGGGCGTTCGCCGTATTCTTGCAGGCTTCAACAACACTGAGCGTGCAACTACTGCTCTTATCAGTGGTCTTAAGCAGACCGACAATAACCAGGACTTCCTGATTAGATCTGCAAAGAAGGCTGCACAGTCTGACTATCCACAGAATTAGTCAGATTTAAAGATGACGCAAGAAGTGCTTTCCAATCTATGTTGGGAGGCACTTCTTTTTTCTCGTCATTTTTGTTGAATAACTGCCGAAGAATTATGAAAAAGTTTTAAAGACGCTGTAAAAAATAATGAATTACGCTATAGTCATTTCTAACAGCACAATTATGTGTTGCAGCGGATTACACAAAGATGAAATGAAGCCCACCCGTTGCTCACGTCGCCCGTATTGGGTTTAGTAGCATATGCAAATTTAGCGTGTGTCTTCATACATCTTCTTAGCGTTTGTAGGGGGAGTTTGTATGACAGAAGGTAGGAATCCGGCAGTAGTCGCCGGCCTGCTCAGTGGACTGGTTCTGGTAGCAGAACCAGCATCTGCGTATGCCCTTACCGCTAATGAAATTCGTCAAACACCTCTTGGTGCAATCTTTACAGGCATTGGAGTGGGACTTGCTGCGGTTGCAGTCATTTCTGGTGCGGCCTTGGTAGTCTCTCGCTCGGTAAATCGTGGCGAGAAAATCGATGAGGTAGAAGCAAAGAGCCAGTCAGCTGCAACGTTCCAGAGCTCAGATGAGGCTGCGTCTCCAAAGCAAGTTGCAGCTGCATCGAACTTCTCGCCAGAAGAGAGCATTGTGATTCCGCTGGACTCTTCAAGGCGCTCGATTGCTGCGTACAAGCCAAAGCACATGAGGGCTTCTCAGTGGGATATGACTGGTTCCATTCGTGTTCAGTCTGCTAAGCTGTCTGTTCAGCCTGCCAAGTTACCTGCAAAGAAGTCACAGGTTGTAAGTACGGCCGCAGAGGGTGTTCTTCCCGTTCGCGCAAAGAAGGCTCCTGCGCACTCTACAAACGACTACGCGCAGATTGCAGAGAACTACACCAAGCTTTTGAGCTGGCGCGAGCGTACCGTTGCACGTGCAAAGGGTGCTGCTGCGGTACTTCTTGAGCGCCTGGGGAAAGATCCTATGGACGGTCTGCCCATTATCGAGCGTGCTGACGGAACCGTTGGTGACGTTGGTACTGCTTGGTGGACTAAGGCTGTGGGCGAAGAGTCCATTACGCGAGATTTTGGTATTGCTGAGATTGGTGCCGAGGCTATTCCTGAAGACTTTACCAACCATGCTGCTGATATTTCTAGCCGTATCTCTTACGTTGACCAGGGAGTCTTCCCTGAGAAGCGTACGATTGACGAGCTTGAGCATGCTGATGATTGGACGCTTGCGCTGGCTGCAATGGACGAGCATCTAGCTCGCCATGATCAGCAGCAGATGCGCAAGTATCATCCAGTGCAGTTGCCGCTCATTGGTCAGGCCACTGCTGAGGCTGAAGTTGCAAGCTCGGTGGAGTTGTCGGGTGCAAGACCCGCTGCGTCTCACAAGGTTGCCGCAGCTCAGATGCGTCCTTCTCGCGAGCCAAACTACGCTGGTGTGGTTGCACAATCAACTGCAATGCCGCTGATCAAGGCTACAAACGATACGTCATCGCATGTTCAGGACATCTTTGACGCGGTTGAGCGTGAGATGGCAGCTGAGCTTCAGGCGGCTGACGAGAGATCAACGCGCGAGCTGCTTCGTCTCATTGAGGGCGGCACCAGCAAGATGAAGAAGATTTCTTCGCTTGATCTTGGCGAGAAGACCAGCGCAGACAAGGCCTCTTACAAGCCTCGTCACTTTGCTGGTGAGCTTCCGCTGGTACGTGAGGCGTAAGTAGCACACGTAGGCCAGCTGCGGGTAGTCGGAAGGTAACCGCACAATAGCCGTGTAGGCTGGGGCAGCAGAAACATCCGGTTTCTCTAAAATTATTTCAAGTTAGATAACATTTTTTGGCTGTGGTTCTTTTTTAAGGGCTGCAGCCATATTGTGTTGTGTCACATATTCGACGCTATGGAGAAAAGGAGATGAATATGGCACATAAGCTAACGCGACGACGCTTTTTGGAGGTGGCCGGGACCATTGCGGGGTCGTTTGCTCTAGCAGGCTGTTCGCCAAAGAACCAAGACCCTAACTCCATTTACGTTGGCGTGATGGGACCGTATACCGGCGACGTTGCCCAGTATGGCCTTGCGGTGCGTAGCGGCATTTTGCTGTACCTCAAGGAATTCAACAAGAATGGTGGAGCTGGTGGCCGCCAGATTGTCCCTATTGCAGAGGACGAGAAGGGCGATTCAACCGAAGCCATTCTTGTCTATAACAAGCTTCTTGACGAGAATGTTTGTGCAATTCTGGGTGACGTTACCTCAACGCCAACCATTGCACTGGCACAGAAATCGGTACTGGACAACATTCCTTGCGTAACGGCATCTGCAACAGCAGAAGATGTTGTTGCCCACGGCAATAACATGTTCCGTGCTACTGTCACCGACCCATTCCAGGGCGTTGTTCTTGCAGAGTTTGCTAAAAAGCAAGGCTATCAGCGTGTAGGAACCATCTTTAACTCTGGCGGCGATTACGAGATTGGCGTAAACAACGCATTTGTCCAGAGGGCTCGTGAGTTGGGCATTGAGGTTGTATCCCAGCAGGGCTATCCAATGGGAGCTGTTGACTTTAACGCCCAGCTTACCAGCATTATTGGACTGGATCCTGATGCCATTTTAGCTCCAAACTATTACCAGGATAACGGCAAGATTGTGACGCAGGCTCGCCAGCTTGGCTGCAAAAAGCCTTTTATGGGCGCAGATGGTTGGGCAGGCATTATTGGCGGCGAGCAGGACTATGCTTCTGCGGCTGACCTTGAAGGATGCTTCTATTGCTCTGCCTTTGTTGCTTCAAATCCAGATGAAAAAGTTCAGCATTTTGTTAAGGCTTATACCGAGGAATACGGTGAGGCTCCAACTAACTTCTGTTCTTTGGGCTATGACGCAGCAATGATTCTTTGCTCCGCTCTTAAGACTGTCGAGAAACGCGGCTATACCTACAACTCTAATGAGTATAGGCAGGCAATTATTGACGCTATTGCATCTGGTGTGGTCGAAGGTGTTACTGGAACCCTTTCATATCAGGGAACAGGTGACCCAGTGAAGTCCACCTTGATTATTACCTTTAAAGATGGCAAAGAGTCCATCTATGACACGATCAATCCTTCATAGAAAAGAGAACCTCAGATGTTTTTGACTCAGGTGCTCAATGGACTTCAATTGGGCAGTATTTACGCACTGGTGGCGCTTGGTTACACAATGGTGTACGGCATCATCTTGCTTCTTAACTTTGCACATGGTGACATCATCATGTTCGGCTCCTACGTTGCTTGGATTGCGCTTGTTCAGTTAGGACTCAATCCTGCAATCGCCGTTCTTCTCGCCATTTTTGGCTGCGTTTTGCTGGGCGTTCTTATTGATAAGGTTGCCTATGCACCACTCAGAGAAGCTCCAAGGCTTTCTATTCTGATTACCGCAATTGGTGTTTCTTACCTGCTTGAAAATGGTGTTCAGCTACTTCTTGGCGCTGACGCTAAGGTTGTTCCAAGCATCATTGACCTGGGAACTGTTCAGGTATTTGGTTCGACGCTCTCCGGCACTGCACTTTTGACTGTTGCCGTTACTATTGTGGCAACCGTTGTTCTGACCCTTTTGGTTCAGAAGACTCGTCTTGGTAAGGCAATGCGTGCCGTTTCTGAGGACATGGGCGCTGCTCGTCTAATGGGCGTCAACGTCAATAGCACTATTAGCTTTACCTTTGCAGTTGGTTCCGCTCTGGCAGGCATTGCAGCTATTCTGTACTCCATGGCATACCAGCAGGTTTCTCCTACCATGGGCGTCATGCTGGGCACCAAGGCATTTGTCGCAGCAGTTCTTGGCGGCATTGGCTCCATTCCTGGCGCTGTTATTGGCGGCCTTATTGTTGGCTTCTCCGAGGTCTTTGTTGCTGCCTTTGGTCTGTCTGTCTGGCAGGATGCAGTAGTCTTCTTACTCTTGATTCTTGTTCTTGTTGTGAAACCAACTGGCCTGCTTGGCCGACCAGTTACCGAGAAAGTGTAAGGAGGCTCACATGACTAAAATGTATCCACGCGATAATAACCACAACCCCGTAATTGTCACTGGTTTTGGTGGAAAAGATGGTCAGCGTCGTGAGCTCACTATGCCTGCTCGCTATGCCATCAATGCAATTCTTGTTGCGCTCTTTGTCTTTGGTGGAAACTTCCTGGTAGGAGAGGGCCTTATTTCTCGCTATCAGACCGTTGTTTTTGAGCAAATTGGCGTATATGTTCTGATGACCGTTTCTCTGAACATTGTTACCGGATATCTGGGACAGCTTCCTTTGGGCCACGCTGGCTTTATGTCCATTGGTGGTTATGCCTGCGCAATCTTTATCATTCGCATGATGCCACTCTTTGGTCTGGATGCTCAGTCCATGGCCTCAGGCTCTACACCTGCAGTTATTCTTTTTGTTGTGGGCCTTTTGTTTGGCGGCATTTGCGCCGCTCTGATGGGTGTGGTTATTGGTATTCCAGCACTTCGTCTTCGCGGTGATTACCTGGCCATCATTACTCTGGGCTTTGCAGAGATTATCCGTGTTGTCCTGGTAAACATTGACTCTGCTCTTGGCTTCAAGCTTACTGGTGGCGCATCAGGCCTCACGGGTATTCCTGCTTATACAGGCTACCTGAACACCGCAATTGTTGTTTCGCTTGCTATCTTTGCTATTCATACTCTTATGAAGTCTAGACATGGACGTGCTATTCTCGCCATCCGCGATAACGAGATTGCTGCAGAGGCATCAGGTGTCAACACTACGTACTACAAGACTTTGGCCTTTGTCTTCTCCGCGTTTCTCGCAGGTATTGCGGGTGGCCTCTACGCAGGCTGCATTGGCGTTATGGCGCCTGCCAAGTTTGGCTTCATGAAGTCTGTTGAGATTCTGGTTATGGTTGTTCTTGGTGGCATGGGCTCTATGTTTGGTTCCGTTGTGTCTGCAACTGTCCTGACCGTACTCCCAGAGGCTCTACGTGCCTTTGCTGACTATCGTATGGTTGCTTACGCAATTGTCTTGATTCTGGTCATGATCTTCAGACCTGAGGGTCTGTTTGGCTCGTATGACTTCTCGCTGTCTCGCATCATCGAGCGAGTCATGAACAGAGACTTCCCTTGGAACAAGGATGACTCGGACGAGCAGACAGACGTGCAGGTCAACACGAAGGCAGACGCTCAGGCAAACGAGCAGTCGGATACGCAGGTAGATACGCAGGTAGAAGCCTCAACTGATTCGAAGGAGGCGTAAGAGCGATGGCAACTAAAAACACTACAAAACTTATCAGGCAAGAGTCTCCTAACCTCATTCCTGAGCGAGACCTTGGCGCAATTCCAGTTCTTCAGGCTGAGCACCTTGGCATTGACTTTGGTGGCTTGACTGCTGTTAACGACTTCAACATTGCTCTTGGTCCTACCGAGATCTCTGGCATCATTGGCCCTAACGGTGCAGGTAAAACAACTGTTTTTAACTTGCTTACCTGTGTCTATAAGCCAACCCGTGGTACCGTAATGATTGACGGCTACGACCTTGCTGGTAAAAGCGTTGTTGAAGCAAATCATATGGGTATTGCCCGCACCTTCCAGAACATTCGACTGTTCAACAACATGACTGTTATGGAGAACATTCAGGTTGGTCAGGGTAGCCACATGACGTCTCATTTCTTTGAGGACGTCCTTCGTCTTCCAGCTCACTGGAAGCAGGAGAAAGAGAGCGCCGATAACGCCCGCGATTTGCTGCACATTTTTGGTATGGAGAACCTTGCAAATACCCTTGCAGGCAACCTGCCTTATGGCGCTCAGCGCAAGCTTGAGATTCTTCGCGCTCTGGCAACGCAGCCTAAGATTTTGCTGCTTGACGAACCAGCTGCAGGCATGAACCCAGCAGAGACCGACGAGCTTATGGAGAATGTCCTTAAGATTCGTGATGATTTCAAGATTGCTGTTCTTCTCATCGAGCATGATATGAAGTTTGTGATGGGTATCTGCGAGGGACTTGCTGTCCTTGATCACGGCAACATCATCGCAAAAGGTACGCCGGAAGAGGTTCAGAACAATCCTCGCGTTATCGAGGCTTATCTTGGAAAGCAGGAGGTGCGCTAATGGCCGCTGAAACTACAAACACCCAGGCAGCAGGCGCAGAAAAAACCCTGCTGTCCGTCAAGGATCTTAATGTTTCTTACGGTGCTATCCACGCAGTTCAGGGTATCTCTTTTGACATCCACGAGGGTGAGATTGTCACCCTTATTGGCGCAAACGGCGCAGGTAAATCAACTACACTGAACACCATTGCTGGTCTAGTAAAGCCTGACTCTGGCACCATTACCCTTGACGAGAAAAACCTTGTAGGCCAGCGCGCTCACAAGATTGTTGAGTCTGGTTTGGCGCTATGTCCTGAGGGCCGCCGTGTGTTTTCTCGCATGAGTGTTGCTGAAAACCTTGAGATGGGCGGCTATACGCAGCCCGATTCCCAGAACGCTAAGACCGTCAAGATGGTCTACGAGCATTTCCCACGTCTTCGCGAGCGCAAGAATCAGCTGGCAGGAACGCTGTCTGGAGGCGAGCAACAGATGCTTGCTATGGGTCGTGCTCTGATGAGCAGGCCAAAGCTTTTGATGCTTGACGAGCCTTCCATGGGTCTGGCTCCTATTCTGATTGAGGAAATCTTCCAGATTATTCGCCAGCTCGGCGATGCAGGAACCACCATTTTGCTGGTTGAGCAGAACGCTAATATGGCACTTAAGGTTGCCGACCGTGCATACGTTCTTGAGCTTGGTAAGGTTGCTAAGCATGGCACCGGCCAGGAGCTTCTCCACGACGATGACGTTCGCAAGGCTTACCTCGGCGCATAAACGCAACTAGTGGCAAATGTGCTTTGACGTCAACGTACCTTAAACGTTAACCCGGCTCCCACACAACGTAGGAGCCGGGTTTTGTTGTCATGTCTGAACAGTTTGCCTGAAAAGCGCACCATATCTGAGCTATTTGCCGGTTTTTCTCGCCAAGTCTGAGTTAATTTACTCAGACTTGATGTAGTTTTCAGGCTCGCAAAATTTGGCGCGGCGCAGCCTATCTTCACGCGCCTGATTTCTTCAAAGAATCTGTAACTTTTGCCTAAATACGTAAAAGAAACTGTGGATTTGCCTGATTTCATCAAAGAATCTGTGCCTCAAATACAGATTCTTTACACTTTTCAGGCGCACCTGGCGAGAAACCCGTGTTGTCGCAGGCGTACTTGTTAGTACACGCATTGACCGAGCGCAGTTGTCACGTTAAATCTCGTCGAAAGTGTTGTGGTGTTGCTGACCGTCGTCCAAGGTAAGGACGGTACCTAGAAGCGCTGGCTCAAGAATTTGAATCCAAAGATCGCCTCTGACCTGCTTTGCATTCTCGGCAACAGCGCGAGCTGTAACAGGGGAGTCGCAGATGGCAACCATGGTGGCACCTGAGCCCGAGATGACAAAGGCGCAAGCACGAGCAAGCTTAGCTACCTGTTTGAGCTCTTCGTAATCAGGAATGAGCTCCTTGCGGTAGGGCTCATGGAGTTTGTCGTTGCAGGCAGCTGCCAAAAGACCTCCATTGCCTGTTTCAAGTGCATGGGTAACAGCAACGGTACGACCCATTTGATAAACAGCGGTCTGAAGAGAAATATTCTGCGGAACTACCTTACGAGCATCCTCGGTGTTGACCGTGTACGGCGGCGCAATCGCAACAAAAGAGAGACCGCGCGCTACCAGCCTTCGAGTACAAACGGTATGCCCGCCCTCAACAAATGACGAGGTCAGACCACCGTAAATTGCAGGGGCAACATTATCGGGATGGCCCTCAAAATGACAGGCAAAGTCGAGCGCACGCTCAGGATCCCAGCCGCCATGAGACTCGGTCATCGCGGCTGCAATACCTGCAATTACGCAGGTAGAACTTGAGCCAAGTCCACCAGAAAGCGGAATAGGCGAGTCGATAGTGATGTGCTTAGGAGTAGGCTCTTCGCCCAGCTTTTCGCAGGCTCTAACATAAGACGTCCAGACAAGGTTGTCATCGTTTCTGAACTGCTCGGGGCAGCCGTCAATGATGAGCGCAGGCGACTCTCTAAACGTAATCTTTGCGCGCAGGTTAAACGCAAGACCCAGCGTGTCGTAACCGACTCCGATGTTTGCAGAGGTAGCAGGTACAGAGACGGTCAAGATAGTGTTGTCGAGCATGCAGAACCTGCTTTCTCAGTAACTAACAAGCAAAAATACGCCCGCATGCTTCAGAAACGTACGAAGCAAGCTGTTCCTTCTCGCGAACGTCAGTATGAATGATAACGTTATCATTCAGCGATGAAAGCTGGATTGGCGGATTAGTGCCCGTGATTTCGGCGAGCGTATGCATACATGCAAAGTCATCCAGGCCAGCGGTCGAGTGGCCCAGCGCGGCAAGCACGTCGGACGAGAACTTATATGGGCTGGCAGTAGACAGACAAACGCGCACGTTACCCGCCTGGCGAGAAACTCTGTCAAGCACGTGCTTTGCGACGGCTGTGTGAGGGTCAATCAGCACACGACAATTCTCCCAGGTAGAACGGATAGTCTCACGCGTCTGGTTGTCGGTGGCAAAACCAGCATCAAAGGTTTCGCGGATGGTGTCCATCACCTGAGCAGGAACCGTGTAGACACCCTTGGTTACCAGCTGGTCCATCAGATAGCTGACAAGCTCGGTGTCTTTGCCAGATGCAAGATAGAGGAGTCGTTCAAGGTTTGATGAAACCAGAATGTCCATCGATGGAGAGATGGTCTTTTCAAATGCGCGCCTGCGATCGTAGATGCCTGTTTCCAAGAAATCGGTCAGCACCTTATTGCTGTTAGAAGCCACAATGAGGCGATCAACAGGTAGTCCCATTTCTTTTGCAAAGTAACCTGCGAGGACGTCGCCAAAATTGCCGGTTGGCACGCAGAAAGTAACTTTTTGACCTTGGGTGATGGTGCCCTTGGC
>NZ_CAUSFQ010000015.1:0-20313 GCF_963530955.1 Lancefieldella parvula
CGACCATGACCGCTCTGTAGCAGGAGAGGGAAAGTTCATAATTCCCGAGCTTTTCCTTGAGTGCACATCAGAAGCGTCTAGCCATGAGGTTATCGGTGAGGTAACCGTTATTGTCCAAGACTTGGCTGAAGAGTATGGTCTTGAGCCTGCTGTTGAGGTGTCTCGTGCTAAGGCCGCCGTTGCAGAAGCAGCAGAGGTCGAAGAGGTAGTAGACCCTATTAAGGTTGGTAAGCGCATCTTTGAGGAGCGCCCTGAGATTCAGGAAAAGTATGAAGCCCAGGTAGCAAGTAGAGAACTCCCCGAAGAAGTTCCTGTTAAACGCGGTGTTGCTAACAGAATTGCAAAGAATCATAAAATCCGCACTGATACGGGAATTGAGATTTCATTCCCTTCAAACCTAACAGAACGTCCAGGTTACCTAGAATTTTCTCACGAGTCTGATGGTAGGATTACCATTTCAATAAAAAATGTTGCACATATTGAAAACCGCTAAATCCTATCTCTGACCTCACAATTTAGAGTCAAAACTCCCCGATATTTGTTTCGGGGAGTTTGTAAATTACGTATCTTTTTGAATATCATCGTGTATCTCGGGTAGAATAGTCTCTCAAAGGTCACACCGTACTACTAAACGTTCTAGGAGACCCTTATGAGTTTAAAGAAACAGCAAAGCACAACCATTGAGGAGCAGAGCGCTGCTCTTTTCAATCGTCGTGATGCTCTTAAGATTTTTGCTGGCATGGGCATTGCTGCCGCTGCCGTTACTGCATCTCTGATCAATACCCGTCCTGCTTTTGGTGTTACCCAGGCTCAGATTGATGCTGCTCGTAGCGATTACGATGCTGCTCAGAAGCTGCTTGATGAGATTTCTAATGAAGTCTCCAACATGCAGGCAAGTCTCAATGACACTAACTCTCAGATTGGCGCTATTTCTGATCAGATTACAGATAAGCAGAATCAGATTGATGCTAAGCAGAAAGAGATTTCTGAAAAGGAAGCTCAGATTGCCGAGAAGAGAAAAGCACTTGGCGCTCGTATGTCCAGCAACTACAAGGCTGGCCCAGCTGGTGCTTTGGAAATGATTCTTTCTTCTGCAAGCTTTGAGGAGCTCACTTCTAATATTTACTACCTCGATAAGATTTCTGAGTCCGATCAGAAGATGATTGAGGAAGTTAAGAACCTGAAGGCCGCTCTTGAGTCTGATAAGGCTGCTCTTCAGTCCGAGAAGACCGAGCTAGAGAATAAGAAGGCTGAACTTGAGAATCTCCGTGCTTCTCAGGAGTCTCAGCTTAATGATATTTCTGCTCGTCAGGCGGACGCTGCAAACGTTGTTGCAAATCTTGATGACAACGTAAAAGAGCTTATCGCTCAGCGTGATTCTGAGCTTCTTGCTGCTCAGCAGGAGGCAGAGCGTGTTGCTGCTCAACGTGCTGCTGCATCAAGCAACAGCGGTGGTGGTAGTAGCTACTCTGGTGGCGGTGGCGGAGGAGGAACCTCTTCTGCTGGATCCGGTTCTGCTGCGGCAGTTGTTAATGCTGCGGGCTATACCGGATCTACCGGTGCTGGCTTCTGTGCTGCTTGGGTTTCCAATGTCTTCTCAAATGCAGGTGTTGGCACCTTCTATGGCAACGCTTGTGATATGTACTATTCCTGGTGCTACTCTACTGACCAGAGCGCTATTGAGCCTGGCATGATTATTGCTGTTCCAACCCTTGGTGGTTCTGCTGCAGCTCTGATTTATGGCCACGTTGGCATCTACATTGGTGGCGGCATGGTCAGGCACTGCCTCTCTGGTATTGTAAGAAGCCAGAGCTTGAGTTCTTGGATTTCAGAGCTTGGTGCTTTGAGTACTCCAAGGTGGGGCTGGCTTGGCGGCGTTGTTTTAAGCTAAGGTATTGGCCCCTCATAACTTGTTACGTAAAAGAGCTTGGTTGCATGTAACCAAGCTCTTTTTGATGTCTATTTAACGCAAAAAGGAAGGACGCAGATGCCAGAAGCACCTACGCCCTTCTCGCCCTATAAAGGGGGAGTGGATTACTCTTCAACCTCGAGAAGCTCAATGTTGAAGTTAAGGTCTTTACCAGCCATTGGATGGTTGGTGTCAAAGACAATAGTGGTTCCGTCGTTAGAAACAACGGTTGCCATAACGGGATATCCCTCAGGGGTGCCCAGAGTAACCTGCTGACCTGCAACAAGATTCTCAGAGCCTGGAAGCTGAGCTACGGGAACAGGCTGTACTGCCTCTTCATGGCGCTCACCATATGCCTCAGCTGCTGGAATGTGGACGTCAACAATCTGGCCAACGGTCATATCTTTGACAGCCTCATCAAAGCCTGGGATCATCTGACCAGCCATGCAGGTAAATGCCAGTGGCTCGTTGCGATCACGGGAGGAGTCAAACTTAGTTCCGTCATCAAGAGTGCCTACGTAGTGGACCTTTACCTTTTTGCCTTCGTTGCTCATGAAACTCCAATCGTTAAAAACATATCTTTGGCATTCTACCCAAGAGTGACGCAAATCAACCTTTGAATGATAAAGGTATAAAATACTTTACATTCAGTTTGAAAGGTTTGTAATGGAAGCTCGCTTAGCTCCTCATAAGTTTATTGGTGTCTTTGACTCGGGCGTTGGTGGCATGAGTGTGCTTAAACACCTTGTTGCCCAAATGCCTCACGAGGAATTTCATTATTTTGGCGATTCTGCATTTGCTCCTTATGGCACTAAACCAAAAGCGCAGATTGCCCAGCGCTCTCATGCTATTGCTAAAAAGTTTATCGATGAGGGTGCTAAAGCGCTAGTTATAGCTTGCAATACTGCTACAGCTGCTGCTGCAGACGAGCTGAGGGCAACCTATCCTCATGTACCTATTGTGGGTGTTGAGCCAGCTCTTAAGCCTGCAGTAACTGCATATCCCCATGGAACAGTGGTTGTTCTGGCTACAAAAGCAACGCTCTCTTTGCAGAAGTACCACAATCTTGAGGCGCGCCTGCATCCTTCTGCAAAGGTTGTCTCTATTCCAGGAGAAGGCCTGGTAGAGCTTATTGAATCTGGTCAGGCTGATTCAGAACAGATGCATAAACGACTGACCGAGCTTTTGGGAAATTATGCTGGCCAGGTAGATGCCGTGGTTCTTGGGTGTACCCACTACCCCTTTATCAAGAAGCAAATTAGCTCTGTTTTAGGAGACGTAGAATTTTTTGACGGTGGGGCGGGCGCCGCTCATCAGCTTAAGCGTTTGCTTGGGCAGGCAAACTTGCTTGCTTCTGCAGATGTCACTGCAGACAAGAACACTAGCGCCGTAGAGCCTGATATTTTATTCTCGTCAAGTATTGATACTCCTGAAGAATTGGATTTCTACCAGGAGTTCTTCTCGCAAGATATGTAAGCGTGGCTAGGTAAGCATATTACTTGAGCTTAGTCTCAAGCCACTTTTCGAGTACCACAGCGTTGTTGTACTGAGTGTCTTTGTCCGAGAAAAGCAGTGTCACGGTAGATTGATCAAGCTTTTTAAGCTGTTCAACAAAGGCTTCTGCGTCAGGATTGCTGTCAAGTTCAGCTGTATAGGTAGACACAAAGCTGTCAAAGCGCTCTGGATCGTGGTTGAATGCTTTTCTGCACTCAGTAGTAGGAGCAATGGTTTTAGTCCATTCATCAGCGTGTAGGTTCTCTTTTTTGATACCACGAGGCCACAGTCTATCTACCAGCACGCGATACCCATCGTCAGCTTCTGGTGCATCGTAAGTCCTCTTAAGTTTGATATTCATTTTTGCTCCCTTCAGCTCATGTACGTTATACCGCAAAATATCTATTCGGTTACAAACTATTTGATACGACTAGGTATTTATATCCGCACGTTTATGATGGAGTTCATTCTTTAAAACCCACGGAGAAAGGAAAGCCATGGCAAACTCAGTGGAGAAGAAAGACATTGATTGGACCTCACTTGGCTTTGCATATACGCAGTGTGACTACAGCTACGTTGCCCATTACCAAGATGGCGCTTGGGACGAGGGTGGTCTTACCACCAATCACACCATTCCGTTGTCTGCATGTGCAAACATCTTTCATTAGTGCCAGGAAGTCTTTGAGGGTTTAAAGGCCTATACCACGGTTTCTGGTGACATTGTTTGCTTCCGCCCTAATCTTAATGCTCAGCGTATGGTAGACTCTGCGTCTCGTCTTGTTATGCCTCCATTCCCGGAAGATAGATTTGTTGCCGCAGTTAAAGAGGTTGTTTCTGCGAATGCAGCTTGGGTGCCACCATTTGGTACAGGTGCTACGCTCTATGTTCGTCCTTTTATGATCGGTACCGGTAATACTGTTGGTGTTAAGCCATCTCCTACGTATGAGTTCCGTATTATGGTCACTCCAGTTGGAGCTTATTACTCTAACGGCGTTGCTCCTGTTGCACTGACCGTTTCTCCTTATGACCGTGCTGCTCCGCACGGAACCGGCAATATCAAGGCCGGCCTCAACTACGCTATGTCTCTGTACCCAACCACCTGGGCACATGAGCAGGGCTTTGCAGACAGTATGTATCTTGACTCTGGCTCTCGTACCTATGTTGAGGAGTCCAGTGGCGCAAACTTCCTCTTTGTTGATAAAGAGGGAACCCTGGTTATTCCACAGTCTTACACAGATTCCATTTTGCCTTCTATTACCCGTCGCTCTCTGGCAACGGTTGCTAAAGACCTGCTTGGTATGAAGGTTATTGAGCGTCCTGTTCGCATTGACGAGCTTGACCAGTTTGTTGAGTGCGGCATGTGCGGTACTGCTGCTGTTATTTCTCCTGTCGGCAAAGTTGTTGACGGAGAGAAGGAGATTGTCTTTGGCGCTGGTATGGAGGCTGTTGGACCAGTTATGTCCAAGCTTCGTAACACGCTGACCAGCATTCAGTCTGGCGAGATTGAGGCTCCAGAGGCAGACTGGATTTGCAAGATTTGCTAAGGCTTGCGTTTTCAACAACGCTTTGCTTTTAACATAAAGGCGAGAAGACCAATCGATCTTCTCGCCTTGTTTTTATCTGCAAAAGCAGGATACGTGCGACGGCTATGCCTTTAAGCTTAAGCCTTGTAGGAAGAACCCAGGTTATCCATGTGGCTTGCAACAATCTGAGTGATTGCTTCCATACCAGGAACAGAAGGCTTCTTTGGATCAAAGTTGCCGGGGTTTTCGGACATGTACTTCATAAAGGCCGCGGTAAAGACCTGGCGGAGCTCGGTTGCGTAGTTAACCTTGCAAATACCGTTCTGAATTGCCTCTGCTACCTGGTCATCTGGAACGCCAGAAGTACCGTGAAGAACCAGAGGAATATCAAGACGCTGGCGGATAGCCTTGAGGACGCCCTGCTCAATGTGAGGTGTGCCGTGGTAAACGCCGTGAGCGGTACCAACGCCAACCGCAAGAGAAGTGCAGTTAGTGCGAGCAACAAACTCCTCAGCCTGGTCTGGATCAGTGTAGGGGTTCTCGCCCTCAACAGCTGGGCCGTCGTCCTCTTTACCGCCAACTTTGCCAAGCTCAGCCTCAACAGGAAGGTTGATAGGACCAGCAAACTTGGTTACGGATGCGGTAAGTGCAATGTTGTCCTCAAATGGAACGTGAGAGCCGTCAATCATGACGGAGGTGTAACCGGCACGAGCTGCCTGAATGCAGCGGTCAAAGCCGTCACCGTGATCTAGGTGAAGAGCAACAGGAACAGTTGCCTCTTCAGCAGCACAACGAACCATAGCAGCAAAGTAATCAAGGCTTGCGTACTTGATGGTGCCAGGAGTGGTCTGAAGAATAACAGGGGAGCGGCGCTCTTCTGCTGCCTTAACAACAGCCATTACAAACTCAAGGTTCTCAACGTTAAAGGCGCCAACAGCATAATGGCCAGCCTGTGCGTCAAGAAGCATCTGCTTAGTAGTAACGAACATCTATTGCTCCTTTCGCCCCCAAGGGCTCTTTGATTGACTGAAAAATTGTAACGTTTCTCTTACTCTGTTACGTAAGTTTTCTAGAAATAGTTTTGTCTTTGTAACCTTTGGCGAGAAACCCGTCTTGCTGCATATTATTCAGCAATCTTTTTGATTGTGACCTGCTTCTGAATCTTAGTTGCAACATCTTGATCAAAGCGACCGGTACCTGCAGATAGGCAACTTGCGGTAGCACATGAAAGCGCAAAGGTAAGACACTCTGAAGTTGGTTTTTGCTGAGCAAGTGCAACAGCAAATGAGCCAACAAGGGTATCTCCTGCACCAACAGGATTGATAGCTTCAATTTTTGGAGGATTTGCTCTAAAGGTTCCTTCATCAGAAACCATGAGTGCACCTTTTGCACCAAGCGATACAACTACAATTTTAATGCCGCGTTTGTGCAGCTCTCGAGCTGCCTCAATGACCTGGTCTTCTGTAGTTACTTCTCTTCCTAGAAGTTGACCGATTTCATCGGTGTTTGGTTTGATCATGGTAGGAAGGGCATCAATACAGGAGGTGAGTAGTGCGCCGGATGCGTCTACAATGCAAGGCACGCCCGCAGCCATGGTCTCTTCTATAAGTTCTTTGTAATTTTCGGCAGAAATGCCCTTGGGAACACTGCCATTAAAGGTAACAACTTCGGCTTCGTTGGTAAGCTGGACAAGCTTTGCCTTGAAAGCAAGGAATTCTTCAGGAAGTACAGGCTGTCCAGGCTCTAAGAATTCAGTTGATTGCCCGCTTGGCTCCAGGATATTAATGCATGAGCGGGTTTCTTGCTCAGTATAAATAAAATCGCTGGTAATACCATCTTTATGAGCCAGCTCAACAAGGTATCTTCCGTTATTACCGCCTACAAATCCTGTGGCACAAACGGGGTAGTTAAGAGTGGTAATGGCTCGTGAGGCGTTAAGACCCTTGCCGCCCGCACTGTTATCTACTACCGAGACTCTGTGTACCGTTCCATCTACAACAGGAGAGTCCAGGTAGTACGCTTTATCAATGGATGCATTGAGTGTTACGGTAACAATCACGCATATCACCTCGTCTAAAAGACAGTGCACACAAAGTGCTCAGAGGAAAGCAGGAGCGAGAAACACTATGGAACAGCGCCACTGCAAATGAAATTGAGTTGAATCTATTTAACCAAAGCGCCATCAAGAAACTATTCTTTAGATGTTCTAAAAAAAGATACCAGTACATAATTTCTTAATACCAATTTTATTTTCTCATCATATTTGAGCAGGATTTTAGGGTTGTTTACTACATTTATTACGTATAAAGGTGCGTTATAAGAACTTCTCATTTTTCAAGGATAGCTCTAAATTTTTTAGTGCATCGTCACAATTTATCCATATATCTACCTGCGAAAATAACAACGTGTGTACCGTTTACGGTAAAAATAGTACCGTTAAGCCGTCGATTGTTAACGTACACATCTCAAGATGCTCACTAGACTATACTTATGTTAGGTTGTTATCTGGTATCTACCACTTAGAGGGAAGCTTCAACACCCCTAGTTTTCCGCGTAGCTCCCCAGATAGTTTCCAACTCTTCGAAAGGAGTTTGACATGGTAGGTTGCGTTTTAACTGGTCATGGAACTTTTGCAAACGGTCTTGCTGATGCTTTAAAGATGATTGCTGGTGAGCAAGAAGCTTTTGTTCCCGTTCCTTTTATTGAAGCCGGTGCTGCAACATACCCAGAAACTCTTGCTGCAACAATTTCCGATCTTCTTGACACTACTGACGGTGTGCTGGTTTTCTGCGATCTGCTTGGCGGAACACCTTTTAATCAGGCAATGATTATTGCTCAGAGTTATTCAAACGTAGAAGTTGTTACCGGCACAAACCTTCCTATGCTTCTTGAAACACTTGGTAGCCGCATGGCAGATACCTCTCTTGAAGAGCTGGTTGATACTGCTGTTTTAGCTGGTAGCCAGGGAGTTGTTCATAAGCGTCTTGAGCTTGAGGTTGAGCCAGAAGATGACATCTTCGGAGACGATGGTATTTAAGTAGCGTTTTGTTGTTGAGTTAAGGAGATGTACATGGCAAATCTAGCAGAGAACATTCTTGCTTCATCCATTGTTCTTCTCGCGTTCTTGGTAATTTTGGGCCTTGTTTATTCCTTCTTTGTTTGGAGAGCCTCTTCTAAAAAGGCGGGAACAACTTCAGAGTTTCTGAAGAATCTTCATGCAGGTCAGAAAGTTAAGACTAACAGCGGAATGTATGGCGTAGTTAAAAACGTCAAAAAAGAAACAGTAGATGTTGAGTTTGCTCCAAATGTGGTCATCACGTTGGATCGTTGGGCGTTAATCAGCGTTTCCAACAATAAATAAATTTGCAGCAAAACACGCAGCGCAAGTTGCGAGTAGTGCGATGAAAATCGCAGATAGCACGCACAAGTGTGCGCGCAAAGAGAGGAGAACTTGTTATGGGAGAACCAGATATCAAGCTTGCTCGAATCGATAATCGTTTGATTCATGGTCAGGTTGCTACTCAGTGGAACGGTACCCTTGGAACAAATCTCATCCTTGTTGCTAATGACGAGGTCGCAGGCAATAAGATGCGCCAGGGCCTCATGGATATGGCTGCTCCAAGTGGCGTTGCAACCAGGTACTTTACGCTTCAGAAGACTATTGAGGTAATTCATAAGGCTTCTGCAAGCCAGCACATTTTCTTAGTTGCCGAGAATCCAGAGGATGTCCTCACTCTGGTCAAGGGCGGTGTTCCAATCAAAAAGGTGAACATCGGCAATATGCACATGGCTGAGGGAAAGCGACAGGTCGCCACAAGTGTGGCGGTAGACGATAAGGACGTCGCTGCCTTCCGTGAGCTTCAGGAATTGGGGGTGACTCTAGAGATTAGGCGTGTTCCTACGACCCCGGTCGAGGATATCTCAAAGCTATTCGAGTAAGTTTTGCGCGCAACTTCCTGGTAGAGATTACAAAAAGTTGCAATGGTGCAACGTTTCTAGCAGGTTGGCAAAGGTATTCGGATAGTCTGCCGATCATCGTCATCGGTAGTTATGGTGTGTTTGAAAGGAGGAGTTAAGATGGATGTTAGCCCTATTCAGGTGTTATTAATTTTCATCGTTGCGTTTATCGCTGGCATCGATCAGTTTAGTTTCCTCGAGTCTCTTTACCAGCCAATCGTAACTGGTTTTTTGGTTGGTTTGATTCTTGGTGACGTTCAGACTGGTCTCATTGTTGGTGGTACTTATCAGCTTATGACCATCGGCAACATGCCTGTTGGTGGTGCTCAGCCACCTAACGCTGTTATCGGCGGCATTATGTCTGCAGTCTTTGCAATCACTACTAAGCTTGAGCCAATGGCCGCTGTAGCTGCAGCAATTCCATTCTCCCTGCTTGGTCAGTATGCAGTAACCATCATCTTTACCATTATGTCCCCTGTAATGGCAACTGCTGATGCATACGCCGAGAAGGCTGATCCTAAGGGAATTGCTCGTATCAACTATGGTGCAATGGCTGCTCTTGGTCTCTTCTTTGGTGTCATTGTTACCCTGTTCTTCCTGGGTGGCGCTGCATTTGGAACTCAGATCACCACGGCAATTCCAAAGTGGCTCATGAATGCACTGTCCGTCGCTGGTGGCATGATGCGCTTCGTCGGCTTTGCAATCCTGCTGAAGGTTATGGTTTCTCGCGAGCTTTGGGGCTTCTTCCTCATGGGCTTTGCAGCTGCAATCGTATTTATCAGCATTCCTGAGCTCTCTGGTCCAGCACTTCTGCTTCTTGCTCTCATCGGCTTTGGTATCGCATTCTGGGATTACCAGCTCCAGACCAAGATGAAGAATGCTGCTCCTGCTGTTGTTGCTGGAGGTGACTTCGAAGATGGCATTTAATATTCCTGATACCTATCAGAACACCACTCCTGCTGAGCCACTTGATCAGAAGACGCTCAACAAGATGGTATGGCGCTCCCTGTTCCTGCAGGCTTCCTTCAATTACGAGAGAATGCAGGCAGCTGGTTGGCTCTACGGTATCCTCCCAGGTCTTGAGAAGATTCACGGCGACAACAAGGATGACCTTGCTGCTTCCATGAGTCACAACCTTGAGTTCTACAATACCCACCCATTCTTGGTCACTTTTGTTATGGGTATTGTTCTCTCCCTTGAGCAGAACAAGCTGGATATCCCAACCATTCGTGCAGTCCGCGTTTCTGCAATGGGTCCTCTGGGCGGCATTGGTGACGCACTGTTCTGGTTCACCCTTGTTCCAATTACTGCTGGTATTACCTCTAACATGGCAATTTCCGGCAATGTCTTTGCACCATTCTTGTTCCTCATCATCTTTAACATTGCACAGTTTGCTGTACGTTATTGGCTGATGAACCTTTCCTACAAGATGGGTACTGACGCAATTACCCTGCTCACCGAGAACGCAAAAGAGTTCACTCGTGCTGCTTCTATCCTGGGCGTCTTTGTTGTTGGCTGCCTGGTTGTCTGCTACGGCGGAACCAAGCTTGGCGCTGGCGCAAATATCCCTAACGGTGAGACACACAGCGTTGTTCTTTCTCAGGTAACTCTTTCTGATGAGCAGCTTGCTTCTGGTCAGTATGACAAGGCTCTCTTTGCTAAGGGTTCCTATGCTGACTACAAGAAGGACCCTGAGTCCGTTATGTTCATCGGCGGCAAGACTGCTGATGGCAAGGACGGCACCACTGCTATTGCTCCAGTCGGTAACGGCGTTAATCTGGTAACTGTTGGCGAGGAAGTCACTTCTCCTGTCTCCATTGACATCCAGAAGATCCTCGACGGCGTTTGCCCAAAGCTTATCCCACTGGCGCTTACCCTTTGCCTGTACTATCTCATGGCAAAGCGTAACTGGACTCCAATCATGTGCATCTGCCTGCTTCTGGTAATTGCACTCCTTGGTTCTGGCTTTGGCGTTCTCCCATATATTTGGGGTTAAGTAAGTGCGACGGGTGTCCACTTAGTGGGCACCCGTCTTTTATAGGAGAGTTTTGATGACAGCGTTTATGGGAAGACAGCCTCTCTACGAGCAGTTAGCAAATATACTGCGCTATCGTATTGAAAACGAGATGGATCCAAACGATCCACTTCCTTCTGAGCGAGAGCTCTCCGATTCTTATGGTCTTTCTCGCACTACGGTAAGACTGGCCTTGCAAGAGCTTGAACACATGGGACTCATTTACCGTCAACGTGGTCGGGGTACCTTTGTTGCAGACGTCTCTGAGCGCGCAACAGACCTTATGGGAGGCTATAGCTTTACTGACCAGCAGCGTCAGTTGGGCCGCGTTCCAAAGACAACTATTCTTGAGTTTGACACTATTGAGGCTAATAAATTTTTAGCCCAGCATATGCATGTTATTCTTGGCGAGAAACTCTTCCGCATCAAGCGTTTAAGAAGTGCTGATAATGTGCCTATGATGCTGGAGGTAACCTACCTTCCAGTCTCACAGTTTTTCTCGCTCACCGCTCATGATGTTGAGCAAAAATCTCTGTACCAAATTTTTGAAGAAGACTACAACATAAAGATTGGCGTGGCAGAAGAGGAGTTCAAGGCTTCAATTGCTCGCTCAGATGACGCCGCTTTATTGCAAATTTCTGAGGGCTCACCTGTTTTGAGCCTTACACGTACAACCTACAATGACAGAAACAATATTGTTGAGTTTACTTTAAGTGTGGCTCGCGCTGATCAATTTAGATACAAGATTGTACATACACGCAGTTAAATAGCTGTAAGAAGGGATATCAATGTTTAAAAAGAGCCAAGAAGAGCTAAAGGCACTCGGCGCGCATATTACAACTGCCGAGATTAAGCAGCAGCCTGAGCTTTGGGAATCTACCTTTGGCATTTATCAGGAGAACCTTTCTGCAATTAAAGAGTTTGTCGAGCGTGCTCGCAATCTTGGCGAGGGTCGTCGTACCCGCGTGGTCTTTACGGGCGCAGGTACCTCGGCATATGTAGGCGATACCATTACTCCGTATCTTCGTTCTCATGGCGAGAAGAGCTCTTTTGAGTTTGCGTCTGTTGCAACTACTGATATTGTTTCTGATCCTTATGGCAGCCTTGATCCAGATGACCCAACAGTCCTGGTTTCTTTTGCACGCTCTGGTAATAGTCCAGAGAGTCTTGCTGCAGTAACTATTGCTCGCAAGATTGTTAAAAATCTTTTGCTTATCAATATCACCTGCGCTCCTGAAGGAAAACTTGCCGTTGAGTCCGCAGGTAAAGATGATACATTGCTGCTTCTGATTCCTGGCGCAAATGACCAGGGATTTGCCATGACCGGCTCTTATAGCTGCATGACACTTCTTGCAACTCTTGTATTTGATAGTGCTGATGACTCACAGAAGAAGGCTTGGATTTCTGATGCTGCTGAGCTGGGTAGGCAGGTAATTGAGCGCGAGGAAGAGATTGCCGAGTGGCTTAAGAGCGATTTCAACCGCATTACCTATTTGGGTTCTGGTCCTTTTGTGGGCCTTGCTCATGAGGCTCAGCTTAAGATTTTGGAGCTTGCAGCTGGTATTAATGCAACGTCGTGGGATTCCTCGATGGGATATCGTCACGGACCAAAGTCGTTTGTCGACGAGCACACCCTGGTGTTTGATTTTGTTTCCAATAATCCTTATACGCGTCAATATGATCTGGATATTCTTGACGAGATTAAGGGAGACCAGATTGCTGCTCTGACCATTGGTATTGAGCAAGAGGGGGCAACAAACTTTACGGGAAGAACATTTAGTCTTCCAGTATTTACAGAGCCTCTACCAGCACCTTATTTGGCTCTGCCTTTTGTAATGGTTGCTCAGGTGGTGGCACTCTTGAACTCAGTTCGTGTCAATAACAAACCGGACACACCTTCTCCAACTGGTCAGGTTAATCGAGTGGTTAAGGGTGTTACAATTCACTCACTATAGGAATTACTAAGAAGGACGTGCCTATGGCGCGTCCTTTTGAGAATGATTGAGGTACGTATGAGTACATTTGCAGTTAAAGCAGATAAGTTCTTTTTGCCAGGAGCAACTTCTGGTCCAGGATATTTGCTCGTAGAAGACGGTGTATTTGGTCATTTCACTAAAGAGAAGCCAGACTGCGAGATTATTGATCGCACTGGTTCTTGGGTGGCACCTGGCCTTGTTGATACCCATATCCATGGCTTTCTTGACCACGATATTATGGACTGCGATCCTGATGGCGTTATTGAGATTGCCCAGGGTTTGCTCTCTAACGGTGTAACTTCTTGGCTTCCAACAACACTAACCGCAAGTGTTCAGCAGACCGGTGATGCTTGTGAGTCCGTTGCTGATGCAGCAGAGGGAATTGCGGCAAACGGTATTGATGCCGCTCGCATCCAGGGCATCTTCCTAGAGGGGCCTTTCTTTACCGAGAAACACAAGGGTGCCCAGAATCCTGCGTACTTCCTTGATCCAGATGTAGAGGTCTTTGATGAGTGGCAGGAGCGCGCTGACGGCTGGATTGCCAAGATTGCTATTGCTCCAGAGCGCGATGGCGCTCCAGAGTTCTGTGCAGAGATGGCAGACCGCGGTGTTCATGTGGCACTTGGTCACTCCGATGCAACGTATGAGGAAGCTCTTGCCTGCGTAAACGCTGGTGCAGACATCTTTGTTCATACCTATAACGGCATGAGCGGTCTTCACCACCGTGAGCCAGGTATGGTTGGTGCTGCAATGACCACCCACGGTACCTATGCAGAGGCTATTTGCGACGGCCATCACCTTAATCCTATCGCTGTTCGCGCTCTGGTAAATGCAAAGGGATATGACCATACCGTTCTTATTACAGACTGCATGCGAGCAGGTGGTATGCCTAATGGACAGTACAAACTTGGTGATTTCCCTGTTGTTTTTGAAGGCGGAACTGCTCGTCTGATGGATGAGTCTCATAGCCTTGCTGGTTCAATCCTTCGTCTGTTTGAAGGCGTGAAGAACGTCTTTGACTGGGGTATTGTTTCTGCTGAAGAAGCGGTTCGTATGGCTTCAGAAAACCCAGCTCGCTCTTGTGGAATTGATGATGTTTGTGGCTTCATCCGTCCTGGATATGATGCTGACTTTATTGTTGTTACAAAAGATCTTCAGCTTGAAGAGACGTTCCTTGGAGGAAAGAGCGTTTACAAGGCTTAAGCAGCAGATTTTGAGTAATACAAATTAAAGGAAGCCTATGGAGTTCTATTCCCATAACTATTTAATTCACCATGCAACAGTATTTGATTGGACTCAGCTTGTTCTATTTGGCCTTGTTGCACTTCTAATGATCTTCTCGCTTGTGCATTACATGCGTGATAGAAAGAGTTCTAAGTATCGTGAGCTGGCGCTTATTGCGCTGTTTTCATTAATCTTTCTTGGACTTCTACAGCTTGATCGTGTGCTAGAGGTTAATCAGGCAAGTAAGCACTATGAGTCAATTGTTTCCTCACAAGAAAGCTTCGCTCGACGTCTTGAGGTTGATTTTGACCACGTGTACGTTGCCTTTGATAGCCAGGGAAATCCCTCGTATCTTGAGGTTGACGGTAAGTATTATCACGTTTTGAAAAATACCGAGAATGACTATGTCATTGAACAGATCAATCTCATTGGTAATGACATTAAGCATGTAGAGGAGTAGATCGATGAACTTTTATTTAGAAGTTGCCATTAAATTGTGCATCGGTCTTTTCTCGCTTGTTCTGGCAATTAACGTCAGCGGAAAAGGAAACCTAGCACCAACTGCAGCAATTGACCAGGTTCAAAACTTTGTACTTGGCGGCATTGTTGGCGGCATGATTTACAACAGTTCAATTACCATTTTGCAGTTCACCCTTGTCCTGCTTATTTGGCTCATTATTGTTATGGTTCTCAAATGGTTGAGAACAAACAATATGCTGGTCAAGCAGTTGATTGATGGACGTCCTGTTATTGTTATTGATAAGGGCAAGCTGCTTGTAGACAACTGTAGGTCTATGGGTCTCACTGCCTACGATGTGTCGCTGAAGCTTCGCCAGGCAGGAGTGAATTATATCTCAGACGTTAAGCGTGCCATTCTTGAGCAAAATGGACAGTTGATTATTGTTAAAAAAGGAGAAGAGAACGTTAGATTCCCGCTTATTACTGACGGACAAGTTCAGACGAACATTCTTGAGACGCTGGACCTGGAAGAGAATTGGCTTGAAAGAGAACTTGAGCATCAAGGTTATAAGTCTGCTTCAGAGGTTTATTTGGGTGAGTATAATAGTGGAGATCTGATTATTACTCCGTATGCGGAGAAAGATCAGTAGGTTAGCAAGAGATAAAACAGTTAACCTGTTTATTCCAATTCCGTTTGCGGAAAAGATAAAGAATTTTTTGTTGACTTGAATTGGAATATGTATACTAAGGCTAACTTTCAGAAAGCGGACTGTCGGAAGACAGCCCGCTTTCGTGCTAAAGGGGAAGCATGAATGCATGTTCAGATGATGAGAAGTGAGTAGAAAGGTAAAGAAGTGAGGAGAAACATGGGTTTCTCGCCATGTTTTTATGCTTGGTAGCGAGGAAAATCGCACGATTTTGTTTGAAGAATTTGGCACTACACCGTATTGGTTTTTATAGTTTTGGGAGATGTAACATGAATTTGAATCCAACCGTTTCTCGTCGTAGCGCACTTGTAGCTTCCGCTTTTGGCGTGAGTGCTATTCTTGCTGGCTGCAAGTCTGAGGCTCAAAAGCAAGAAGGAGCTTCTGATAATAAAGACCAGAAGAAGCTCAACATTGTTGCAAGTTTTTATCCTATGTATGATTTTGCTAAGCGCATCGCTGGCGATCATGCTGAGGTAACATGCCTCGTTCCAGCAGGCACTGAGCCACATGATTGGGAGCCATCCAGCAAGGATATGAAGACTATCCAGGAAGCAGATTTCTTGATTTACAACGGTGCTGGTATGGAGCACTGGGTCAAGGACGTACTTGATGGACTTGGTTCTGGCACAAAACTTACAGCAGTTGAGACCAGCAAGGATGTCAAACTTCTTGAGCTTGAAGAGGACGATGATCACGATCATGAGGAGAAGAAAGACGACCATGATCACGACCATGACCATGGCGGAACCGACCCTCACGTTTGGCTGAGCCCTCTGAATGCCAAGATTCAGATGAAGAATATTTGTGATGCACTTTCTGAGAAGGACTCTGAGCACAAGTCAGAGTATGCTGCCAATCTTGATAAAGCAAATGCAGACTTTGATACGCTTGATAGTGAGTTCCACAAGGGCCTTGATTCTCTTCCTAACAAGACCATTGTTGTTTCTCACCAGGCATTTGGTTATTTGTGCGAGGCTTATGGTCTCACTCAGATGCCTATTGAGGGTGTTGAGGCAGATGCAGAGCCAAATGCTCAGGAAATGAAAGAGATTACTGAGTTCGTAAAAGAGCATAATGTAAAGGTTATTTTTACGGAGGAACTGGTAAGTCCTAAGGTTGCTCAGGCAATTGCTGAGGCAACAGGCGCTCGTGTTGAAGAGCTTAACCCACTTGAGGGACTTACTGATGACGAGCTCAAGGCAGGCGAGGATTACCTCTCTGTTATGCGCGAGAACCTCAAGGCTCTTGAGGGCGCTCTCGCATAGTGTGTTGCCAGCTTAGGCTGGATGTTTGGAGGACGTGTTGCAGGAAAGTCAGATAGCCGTTTCGCTTCAAGACGTGAGTTTTTCTTACAAGAAGACGCGCGTCTTAAGCGATGTAAATTTAGACGTTCATCAAGGCGAGATTTGCGCTCTTATTGGTGATAACGGAGCTGGTAAATCTACGCTCTCTCGTATTGTGGTGGGTGAGCTTGAGCCAACAAGTGGCAAATCACTTCTTTTTGGAACGCCCTCGACTCGGTTTAAAGACTGGGAGCGTGTAGGCTATGTCCCACAGCTGCCTTCAGAATCGGTTAATCGCTTTCCTGCAAGCGTCGTCGAACTAGTAGATGCAAGTCAGTATGCTCGTGCCAAAAAGGTAAAGATGAGCGCAAAAGAGCGTCGCGAGCGCACGCTTGAGGCACTTGACCTTGTAGGTATGACTGATTTTTCCACGCGTATTATTAGGGAACTCTCTGGAGGACAGCTCCAGAGAGTTCGTCTTGCCTGCGCGCTGGTAGGAAATCCATCACTACTTATCCTGGACGAGCCTACAACTGGTCTTGATAAAGAGAGTCGCAATCATTTCTATAGCCTAGTGCGAGAAGCCCATGCAGCTCGAGATCTTGCGGTACTTATTGTTACGCATGATCTTGCAGCTCTTGATGCGCTGGCTTGTCGAGTTGTTGAAGTTGCTGACCACAAAGCTACAGAAATTGCAGGTAGGGGTCACGGTCATGATCACTGTGCAGTTCATGGCGCTCACTGTGACCTTGACTCTCATCATGTCCACGACCACAATCGCGGAAAATTAGATGATTTTGCTTTAACGGAGTCCCTTGGTCCTGCGTCCGACGTTGTTCAAGATGCCCAAGACTCGCATGAGAGGAGGGCGTAAATGTTTGAATACGTATTTATGCAGCGAGGAATTCTTGTGGGAATTCTTCTGGGAGCAATTATCCCGCTGGTAGGCGTTACGGTTGTATTGAAGCGCCTTTCTATGATTGGCGATGCTCTCTCACATACCTCTCTTGCAGGTGTTGCAGGCGGCATGATTGCAGGTATTAATCCTGTTGCCGGAGCAATTGCCGCTTGTTTGGGTGGTGCGCTTTGTGTTGAGGGAGTGCGTCGTCACTTTAAAGACCAGTCAGAGCTTGCAGTCGCTATTGTGATGGCAGCTGGTATTGGTCTAGCGGGCGTTTTGTCAGGTTTTGTTCCTAACTCATCAAGCTTCAACAGCTTTATGTTTGGCTCTATCCTGACCGTAAGCGAGCAAGAAGTTCAGATGATTGTGACCATTAGCGTACTTGCAGTCGCATTCTGCTTCTTCCTTAGAAAAGAACTTTTCTTGATGTCTTTTGATGAGCGTCATGCACGTTGTGTTGGTGTACCCGTAAGTCTTATTAACTTTGGCTTTGTTATCGCAGTAGCTTTGGTGGTTGCCGTAGCAGCAAGAACGGTTGGCTCACTTATTGTTTCATCCATGATGGTGGTTCCTGTTGCCTGTGCTTTGCAGATTTCCCGCAGCTGGAAGCAATGTTGTTTGTATGCAAGCACGGTGGGTATGCTGACCTCACTTGGTGGACTTGTTGTCTCCTATGAACTTGGTCTTAAACCTGGAGGAACCATTGTTCTTCTCGCGGTTGTTACGCTTTTGTTTATCTTTCTGGTAAAAAGGGTTGTACTGCTGCTCAAAACCCGTGCGGTGTGATACTCTGAACAAAGTGCGTTGACGGAGAGGTTTGCCGGAGCACGTTGTGAACAGAGAGGGTGTTCGTGGCTGAGAAACACCTACACAACGCTGGTAGAGTTCACTCCCGAGCTACAACTTGAACGGCAGTCACTGCTCAGTAGGGAAGTCGTCCGCCTAACGAGACTAGGCTTTTAAGTGGATTGCACAGAGAGAAAACTGCGCAATCAACCGAGGTGGTACCGCGGAAATTTTCCGTCCTTGGGCATATGCTCAGGGACGGTTTTCTATTGAAAGGGTAATTACATGGGAATGTCTGAGGAACTCTCGGCAATTCGCGAGCAGGTACTTGAGGGAATTGCTAAGGCAACAAACCTTGAAGCGCTTGAGAAGGTACGCGTTGCATCAATGGGTAAAAAGGGCTCTCTTACAGCAATTATGCGTATGATGGGTCAGGTTCCCGCAGATCAGCGCCCTCAAATGGGTCAGCTTGCAAATACCGTTCGTGCTAACGTTGAGACCGCTATTCGCGAGCGTCAGCTTGCCTTAAAGCGAGAAGCCCTTGAGGCTCAGCTTAATGCTGAGGCAACTGATATTACCCTTCCAGGTCGTCGTCTGAGCCCTGGTACTCAGCACCTCATTGAGCAGGTACGTGAGGAGATGGAAGACATCTTTATCAGCATGGGCTACACCATTGAGACGGGCCCTTATGTTGAGACCACCTACTACAACTTCACAGCTCTGAATGCTCCAGAGGACCATCCAAGCCGTTCTGGTAAGGATACGTTCTACGTAGTGGATAATGCACCAGAAGGAAAGGAATCGCACATACTGGGCGAGTCTGATGTGCTTCTTCGTACGCAGACTTCTGGCGTACAGGTACACACCATGGAGACAAAAGAGCCTCCCATCTACATGATTTGCCCTGGTACGGTATTCCGTCCTGACACAGCAGATGCTAACCACCTGCCTCAGTTTACGCAGATGGAAGGACTTGTTGTTGATGAGGGAATCACCTTTGGTGACCTCAAGGGTACCCTTGATCACTTTACTCGTGAGATTTTTGGTAAGGACCGCGCTACCCGCTATCGTCCTCACTTCTTCCCATTCACCGAGCCAAGCTGCGAGGTAGACGTTTCTTGTGGTGTTTGCCACGGTGAGGGCTGCCGTTTCTGCAAGAACACGGGCTGGCTTGAGATTCTTGGTTGCGGCATGGTTGATCCTAATGTCTTCAAGTACTGCGGTATTGATTCCGAGAAGTACACAGGCTTTGCCTTTGGCATTGGTGTTGAGCGTGTTGCAGCGCTCCGTTATGACCTTCCTGACCTGCGCATGCTCATCTCTGGTGACCAGAGAGTCCTGCGTCAGTTCTAATCATCGGCGTCTTATTAGAAAGGCAATCACATGCGTGTATCTTATGAATGGCTGAAGACGCTCGTTGATCTTCCTCAGGACCCAAAAGACCTTGAGCGCGAGTTTGTGCGCACTGGTACTGAGGTTGAGGCTATAGAGCGTGTCGGCGCAAATCTTGACCATGTTGTTACTGCTCAGGTTGTAAGCAAAGAGCCTCATCCTGATTCTGATCACATGTACGTTACCCTGGTTGACGTGGGCAATAACAATGTAGATAAGGATGGAAATCCTGTTCCTCTACAGATTGTTTGCGGTGCTCAGAACTTTAATCAGGGAGACCACATTGTTACTGCAATGATCGGTGCGGTACTTCCTGGAGACTTCAAGATTAAAAAGTCCAAGCTGCGTGGCGTTGAGTCTTGCGGCATGAACTGCTCTTCTCGCGAGCTTGGTCTTGGCGATGACCAGAGCGGCATTATGATTCTTCCCGAGGATGCTCCAATTGGTGTATCTCTTACGGATTACCTGGGCATGTCTGATGTAGTTCTTGATTGCGAGATTACCCCTAACCGCCCCGACTGCCTTTCTATGACTGGTATGGCTGTTGAGGTTTCTGCAATGTATGACACTGACACCCACATTGAGCTTCCACGTGTTACGTCTGAGTCTGGCGCAGATGCATCTGAGCAGGTTGATGTTACTATTGCCGATCCTGAGCTCTGCTCAAGGTACACCGCTCGCGTGGTTC
>NZ_CAUSFQ010000016.1:0-20128 GCF_963530955.1 Lancefieldella parvula
ATCCTGCAAACGTTGTACTGCCGTTTACCCTTGGCGCTCACCCAGCGTTCAACATTCCGATCCCTGGTGTTGAGGCAGCCTCTTTGGACCAGTATCACCTCTTATTTACGCGCTCCTGGACCAGCTTTGGCCCCTCTATTACTGATGAGGGTCTTTGCGATTACACAACTCCACAGAGGCTTATCGTGGACTCTGATACGCTCCCCTTGTCTTGGGAACTTATTGATCGCGAGAAGACCATCACACTTGAAGACGTTCCTGATAGACGCATTACACTTGCGGCTAGCACAGAAGCTCCTTCTGAGGCTCATGGTATTCAAATGGATTTTGAAGGCTTTAATTATCTGGGCATTTGGAGTGCTGCTCCTGGTTGTCCATTTGTTGCTCTTGAGCCATGGTGTGGCATTGCAGATACCGTTGATTGTGACGGCATCTTTGAACACAAACCAGGCATCATAAGCCTTGAGCCTGGCCAAAGTATTGCTAAAACATTGAATATTAAGGTCTTCTAGCAAACTAGTTGGACACGATAAAACACCTCGTGGCGCATTTCATTTTGTAGCTCAATAAGCCGCAAGAAACAACTTCCAACAAGAAAAGAGCCTGTGAATAAATCTCACAGGCTCTTTTACGTTTAACTTACGTTGTTGTAGCGTGCGTTACTGAACGCGCTTCTTACCAAGAACACCAGCTGCAATAAGAACAGAAGATGCAGCTGCTACGGATACTGCAGCAAAGGAAGCATCACCAGTTGAAGGAAGCTTAGGCTCCTTCTTCTTTGGCTGCTTTGGCTTCTTAGGAGTCTCTGAAGGTGGAGTGGTTGGAGTTGGAGGAATGTGAGTATTAGTAATAGTAAAGCCACTGGTAACATCACCTGTTACCTCAGCGGTATAACCTTCAACCTCGTCCTCAACAACGGTGTACGTAATAGCTGTTGTAGTGCCAGCCTGATTCTTATCGAGGTTGCTAAATGTTGCAGTCCAGCCATTTGCGTCAGAGAGAACCTCACTCTTACCAGTATCTACGCCGTCTGCATAAAGGTGTACGGTAACTGAAGTAGGACGAGTACCGTCAGCGTTATTTTGATCTTCCCAAACCTTGGATACAGAAACGCTTACCTGCTGCTCGCCAGTTGCAGTACCGGCACCGCGAGGATTAATCCACCAACCTTCACGAGTGAAGTTATCAGTGTTGCCATCAAAATCAAGAGTTGCTCTATTGTCTACCTGGGTAACGTTGGCTGGAACAATGGTCTTGTACTCAAGCCAGCAATCCTGGATAAGTGGTTGGAAACCAGCAAAGTTAACCTGATTATTGAGTCGAGCAAAATCAAGAGTGTAACCATTAGGAGTAAAGGTAATTGCAGGAAGAATCTGATCTGCAGAAAGAGTCTGAACAGCGCCGTTAACAAGGTGGAGAACAAAAGAGTGCTTAAGATATGGACCAGCAAGCTCATCTGAAGGATTAACACCAGTACCAGTAAGCTTTGATGCATCAACGGTATAAGGATTTACAATCTGATCCTTAACAGTGGCATTAAGAAGACCAACCTGGGTGATATCAGATGGAGTTAGGTTAACTACCCAGCTGGTGACGTAATAATCATTTCCAGTTGTAATAGTTGCACCAGAAGGAAGCGTATAGGTTGTCTCTGCAGTTGCACCAGTTCTGTTGTACTTAGTAATTGCAGTATCCATTGCAGCAATAGAACCGCCATACGTCATGTTAAGGCTGGTGTTACCAATATTGAGCGTAGTGCTGCCATTGCCTCTCTGTGAAATTGCGCTTGACCAATTGAGCGAGAAAGACATCTGGCCATGAACGTTAAGAAGGCCCGCAATATTGTTATTGAAGGTAACAGTCATGGTATTAGGGTTACTGGTAGGAGTTGCCGTACCAACAGAAATACTATTTCCGTTTGCATCTACACCCATAACCTCAAAAGGAGCTGGAGTATTATTCTCTAGCTCTGGAGGAAGCATAATAGTAAAGGTATCACCTGGTTGTGCAGGGGCACCATTGTTGAGCGCATAATCAAAATTTACACGCACGTTACTACCAACTAATGTTGTATAGCTAGCATTTGAAATAGTTGGTGTGTACTCAACAGCTTGTGCCTTTGTGTTGAATACAGTGAGCGCAGCAAATACAGTGAGCACAAACATAACCGCAAAGCTCAAAGACCTGCTAACTAAACCCTTAGACTGCATGATGCTCCTCACAGCTAGTTCAAAGATTTATTTATCTGCACACAAATATCTGTACAAAACAATAAAATTTCTTTGAAACTCTAACTTCTTACTTAAAAATATAAAGTTCTAAAGTACTCATGTCAAAGAACTATCTATATCTCCATAAAAAAACTCCCACACGAAGTGCGGGAGTTAATATTTTTTTGGATTGTAAGGAAAGCCTACTTACCAAGAAGCTCCTGAACGTCAAGAGCAATCATGTACTCCTCGTTGGTAGGAACTACCAGGACGCGGACCTTTGAATCTGGAGCAGAGATGTCACGGATTTCACCGGAGCGAACCTTGTTCTTCTCCTCATCAATCTTGACGCCCATCCACTCAAGCTCTTTGACAACGCCAAGACGCATCTCGTCGGAATTCTCACCAATACCAGCAGAGAATGCCATGGTATCAAAGCCGTGCATAGCCTGAGCCATCTCCATGATGAGCTGAGACGTACGATAATAGAACATATCAAGTGCAAGCAGGCAGTCCTTATCGCCAGCGTGAGCGCCATCCTCAATATCACGAGAATCGGAATGACCAGACAGAGCGAGAAGACCAGACTGCTTGTTCATCATAGTGTCAATCTCATCGATGGAGTAACCACCAACGCGAGAGAGATAGAAGACAGTAGCTGGGTCAATAGTGCCGCAACGAGTGCCCATGATAAGGCCATCAAGTGGAGTAAGGCCCATGGTGGTCTCAAGATCGCGACCATCCTCAATAGCGGAAAGAGAAGCACCAGAACCAAGGTGGCAGCTAACCAGCTTGTGAGTCTGACCGTTGGTAAACTCATTGGTTGCACGCCAAATGTAGCGGTGAGAAGTACCGTGAGCGCCATACTTACGGACGTGGTACTTATCAACAACATCGCGAGGAAGAGCATAGCGATGTGCCTTTTCTGGCATATTGAAGTGGAAAGAAGTATCGCAAACGATTACATTACCGACCTCTGGGAAGAGTTCGCGGCAAATCTCAATAACATCAGCCTCAGCATAGTTATGAAGAGGAGCAAGTGGAGCAACCTCACGGACCTGAGCCAAGACCTTATCGTCTACAACAGCAGACTCTGGGAAGTACCAACCACCCTGAACAACACGGTGACCAATGCCATCAATTGGCTTATCAATAGTCTTAAGGATGTCAAAGACATGCTTAATGGCAGTCTTGTGATCAGGAAGAGCAACTTCAAGCTTCTGCTTCTCTCCACCAAGCTCCTCGTGACCAACAAAAGAACCTTCGATACCGATACGCTCGCAGTTTCCTTTTGCGTAAACCTCGCG
The DNA here is from genome assembly GCF_963530955.1 of Lancefieldella parvula. Classification (GTDB taxonomy): domain Bacteria; phylum Actinomycetota; class Coriobacteriia; order Coriobacteriales; family Atopobiaceae; genus Lancefieldella; species Lancefieldella parvula_A. The sequence goes on from NZ_CAUSFQ010000016.1 coordinate 3,518, forward strand.
GGTGTCAACGTCAAGAAGCTGATACTTAAGAGATGAGCTACCTGCGTTGATAACCAGTACGTTCATGTGACTCCTCTTTCCGTGAAGCAGTGCAGACTATTAGGTCTTACTCTCCTACTTCAAATAAACATAACCGCATGACATCATAAACCCCAAGATACCCCGGAGTTAAATAGACGAGCAAAAAACTTGAATATTTTTATTTTCCGCCCATAGAATCATTCAACTGCTTGCCACCTAAAACGTGGAAGTGGACGTGATTGACTGACTGGCCACCATGCTTTCCGGTATTGGTAACAACGCGGAATCCAGTCTCCTTAATTCCTGTCTTTTCTACTACCGCAGCTATAGCCTTAGTAACACTCTCAAGGGTTGCAGCAGGAATACCATCAATGATGTTGTCGTAGTGGTTCTTTGGTACAACAAGAACGTGAACAGGAGTAATAGGATTTAGGTCATTAAAAGCTACAACGTTTTCATCCTCATAGAGAAACTCTGTAGGGATTTCTTTGTTAGCAAGCTTACAAAAAATACAATCAGACATAACCTCTCCTTTACTCGTCTAAATATGCAGTAGAAGGCGCTGCGGTTGTATCAGTAATTGCAGCTCCTGCCTGGGACTCATCAAGCAGAACCTTAACCTTCTGCTCTGCAGTATCAAGCCTTCCACGAAGATCCTTTACCAGCTCAACGCCACGAGCATACAGAGCCAAAGACTCCTCGAGCTCCAAATCTGTGCCCTCAAGCTTACGAACAATCTGCTCAAGCTCAATAGAAGCATCTTTAAAAGTCAGCTCTTCAGTCTTCTTAGTATCCATGTTGTTCCCCTTATCTATGAAAGCTCAATATCAGAAACAGTTGCCTTAATTGTTCCATCCGTCATTTTGACCAGCAATGAATCTCCAACCGAGGCGTCTTTGGCCGTTTTAATGACAGATCCCTTTTCATCTTGAACATACGCATATCCCCTTGTAAGAACCTTTAGAGGAGAAAGCGCGTCTAATTTTCCTGCAAGCGAAGACAGCAAAGCCTCATGTGGATGGAGCATGGCAGCACTAGCTCTGGTTAGCCTTTGTGACTCAACAGAAAGCGTCTCTTTCTTTCTTGCAAGAAGCGCTGGCAGAGCGTCCATAAGCCTTTGCTCAGTCTGATTAAGGTCTTCTGTTCTTGTTGAAATAATATAAGCAGGATCTTTCAAACAAGGACGATCTGATAGCTTCTCTAGCTGGTACTGTTTACTTGCTAGAGCATTTTTCATTGCCAAGTTAGAGCGTTGCTCAACAGTTGTAAGTCCTGTTTTATAGAACTGCAAAATCTTTCTTGTAGCATTTCCAAGGCGAGAAATTCTGTTGTTAAACGTAGTTTGTAACTCACTAATAGCGGGAGCCACAGACTCTGCGGCAGCAGTTGGCGTTGAAGTTCTTCTATCAGAAACCATATCTGCAATGGTGGTATCTGGCTCATGACCAATGCCCGTGATAACAGGAACTGGACATGCCGCAATAGCGCGAGCCACTCCCTCATCATTGAAGCACATAAGATCTTCGAATGAGCCACCTCCACGTACCAGCAAGATTGCATCTGGCCGTGTAGTTGCAGCAACCTGGAGAGCTCTCATAATAGTTGCAGGTGCATGAGTACCCTGAACAGCACAGCTAGATACCTCAAGCTCTACAAGAGGGTTTCTGCGCGCAAGCGTACGCTTAACATCATCAATGACGCTACCAGAAAGTGAAGTAACTACACCAATGCGTGTACAAAACTCTGGAATGTAGCGCTTTCTGGAGATGTCTGTAAGACCTTCTTTTTCTAGCTTTTTAGCAAGCTGTGCCACCTTTTGGCGAAGGTCTCCTTCTCCGGCGATCTGAATAGTACGCGCATGAAAAGAAAGTTTGCCGCTTGAAGCGTAAATATCAAACTTTCCTGTCATCTGGATTTTCATGCCATCTTGCAACGTAATGCCACTAGCAGCATAAATCTTTGACCAGACAATAACTGCCATAGAACTAACAGGGTCTTTTACGTCAAAGTAGCAATGCCCAGACTTATAGTTTGGACCCCTAAATCCAGAGACCTCTCCAACCACCGTCATAGATGGCATTGAGGCAACTTCATTTTTTGCAAAGAGCACCGCATCAGATACCGAAAGAACAGAATCTTCTTTCTCTTGAATCTGATCCATTACTAGTTCCTGCTTCTGGAAGAACCAAGCAGATATAGAAGCTGGAGTGCAGAAACCATTGCAGCGGCTACGTAAGTAAGAGCAGCGGCAATCAGTACCTTTTTAGCGCCATTGTAGTCAAAGCCTGCAGGAGCATTTGCCTTCAAAAAAGCCAATCCACGCCTTGAAGCATCAATCTCTACAGGAAGCGTAACTATATGGAACAAGAAGGTGAATGCATACAGCCAAATTGCTAGCACGGTCATGCCTGAAACATTTAGCAAGACACCAGCAATAAAGACATAAATCCATGCTGCGGATGCTAAATTAACAACAGGAACAAGAGCGGAACGAACGCGAGATGGCATGTACAGCTTAGCGGTCTGAACAGCATGACCTGCTTCATGACAAGAAACAGCAACTGAAGCTACGCTACCCTCAGAGAAATTTGCATCAGAGAGGTGTAGGCAATTGTCACGTGGATCAAAGTTATCGGTGAGCTCACCAGAAATTCTCTTGATGCCAACATTGGCCGCTCCGTTAGTGTCCATCATGGTACGAGCAACAGAAGCGCCCGTGGCATTAAACCCTGAAGGAACTAGAGAATACTTTTTAAATTCATGTTTGATATACCACTGAGTACCCAATCCGAGCACCAACGAGGCAACTACTAGAACAACGTATGGGATAAACGCACCTGAGTAATACATATTTTTCTCCTATCTATGTATAGAGATGAGTATACCCAACTCACCGGACAAAAAGTCAGGTTTGCAAGAGTAATCGGTAGCTACTTGTTCTTAAGCTTAGGAGCTGCTTTTACAGTAGCTCTACTCGACCGTTTTTAACTGTTAGACCTACCTCGCCATTGAGCAATCCAACAAGCTGCTTACCTACTAATTGATAGCGCCATCCGGTTTTAAGTCTTGCATTAGCCTTGTCCAAAAGCAGATCAGTAAGATCATCTTTATTGGCAATTAACGGAGATGCAATTCCCTCTTTTTCTGAAACAATCCTGATAAGAGCATACATAAGCTCAACAACACCTTCAGAGCCAGCTGAAGGATGGGCATGATGCTCGATTTTTGGACACTGGTCTGCGGGTGTCTTTTGTCCACGCTTAATTGCATCTAGTAGATGCACTACCCCACCTTGAGAGATTTGCTCAGTGCCGCGGATTTTGCGCAGTCTATCTGGTGTTGTAGGAACACGGCGACAAATCTCAATAATGAGTTCGTCAGAAAGCACCCACTTACGTGGAACATCTCTTTTAGCAGCAGTTTCTTCTCGCCAGGCGCACACCTCTCGAGCAATAGCAAGTTGTCTGCGCGTAAGCGAGCCAGAACGTTTTAAACGGAGATATGCCTGATAGGGGTCTCGGCGATACTGCTCAATATTAGTATGCTGATCCATCTCTGGCTTTACCCAGCTCAGACGATCAAGCTTGATGAGCTTCTCGACCATTTGATTGTAGATTGCGGGAAGATATCTCACGTCATCCTCGGCATATACCAGCTGCTCTTTATCAAGAGGTCGCTTTGACCAGTCTGTTAAAGACTCAGCCTTAGCAAGCTTGACGTTAGCAAAATTTTCTACCAGACCGGCGTAGCTCACCTGCTGACGCATGCCCAAAAATGCAGCTGCTACCTGCGTATCAAATACAGGAGCGCATGCGCAATCCATTTTTTCTAGTAAAACTTCAAGGTCTTGTGAGCACGCGTGGAAAATCTTGATAATCTGCGGATTTTCCAAGAGCTCTTTAAGCGGAGTTAGGTCATCAATAAGCAAGGGATCAATCGCAGCAATCTCTGAACCTGTGGAAACCTGCACCAGGCAAAGCTTGGGAAAGTAGGTTTTCTCGCGAAGAAACTCCGTATCAACTGCAAGGATATGCGAAGTCTTTGCTCGCTCACAAAATGCGGAAAGTTCTTCTGAGGTTGCTATATACAATGCGTCCATCCAATTGCCGATTAAGTATCTAACGTAAAGCGATACACTCATACGTATCAAAATGATATACCAGCTTGTCGCAAATCTTCGGAGGATATATGAGAACCCTCATCATTCACAATCCTTGCTCGGGTTTTAGCTCTGACGCAATCTTTGAATTTGAGCGCGCTCTTTTGAAAAGCGGCGACGAATGCCTGGTAAAGCTAGTTGAAAGCCATTGGCGCACAGATGAGGTTCTGAGTTCTGTTCAGCCTGAAGATTTTGACGTAGTGGTGCTCTCGGGCGGAGATGGAACCGTATCTAGCCTGCTCTACGGCCTTAGAGGATGCCAGACACCTATTCTTGTCTTCCCTTCTGGAACCGCTAATCTTCTAGCTGCAAATATTGGAAACGCTCCTGAACCTAACGCACTGGCGCTGGCCTGCAGAAACCTTCAGACCGCACAGCTTGATCTGGGTGAGATTACCTGGACCACAGTGTCGGGAGAAACCCATGTAGCTGGAGTTCCTTTAATGGCCGGTACAGGCCTTGACGCAGAAATTATGCGTTCAGCTATCCCCCACAAACAAACCTTTGGAGAAGCCGCATACTTTACTGCGGCCCTAGCCAACCTTATGCCGCCAGTTCACGACTTCAAAATTACCGTTGACGGCAAAGTACATGAGCTTCAGGGCATTGGCTGCCTTATTGCAAACAGCTCCATGATGCAAGCAGGAATTGAATTAGCACCTGGTAATCGTATGAATGACGGTCTGCTTGAGGTTATTGTCATTGAGACTCACATGACTGCAAAGCTGGTACGCCCACTACTTTCTGGTTTCTTTGATCGCACGGGAGACTCGCTTGGTAGGCCCTACCTCAATAGCTTTAGCGGAAAAGAAATTACCGTTGAATCAACAGCTCCTATGCCACTGGAAGTAAATGGCGAGGTCACCTGCCACGACATCTACGCCTATTCTGCTAGGTGTCTTCCTGGCGCAGTAAACGTAGTAGTGGACTACATGAGCCCCTACAGTAAGAAAGCATAAGAGCAGTTAAACAGCACAATAAGCACCGCCAAAGCTTGCGTTTTCTTTTCTTTCGTTTTCGTAACATTCAGCCAAAAAGATTGCACGTAACCGTCAGATTAACTAATCTTTTATAGATACATTGCTAAGGTACGCTCACGATTTTCTAATGTGTGCGCACAGTTGATGGGATATTTTTTGGTTGACGTTTCTAAAATTCGCGAGAGGTTCGATGAGCTTTCGACTCCTATTCTGAAGTCTGGAAGACTCTATCAGCTTGCAACTTTTACACAACATGGAACTACCAGCACGCTCGACCACGTTATTGCGGTTGCTTATAGCAGCCTTGCATTTGCCATGAACGCTGGCATCAAAGTTGACGAGCATGCCCTTGTACGTGGCGCGCTTCTGCATGACTACTACCTCTATGATTGGCACGATCACGAGGCCGCGCCAGACAACTGGCACGGATTTACGCACCCTCGCCATGCACTTGATAATGCTCGCGAGGATTTCCCTGATTTAACCCCTGTTGAGGAAGACATCATCTTGCATCACATGTTTCCTCTAGTTCCTATTCCACCTCATACCAAAGAGGCTTGGATTGTAACAACTTGCGATAAAGCTTGTTCAACTGCAGAAACACTAACAGGCAATCCATACAAAAAAGATGGTTTCCGCCCAACGGGTTTCTCGACACCTGAAAGCGATTTTCAGGACACAACAAACAGTGAGTCAGGTGGGTTTAACGACTACATGGATTACGGAAACCTCTCGTGAGCACCATGACTGAGACACTGCGTACACTCTTTGCACTCGATAAGAATATTGAGATCTTTGTGCAGCATCTGCCTCAAATGGTCATAATTTTTGCGCTGATTTCTTTTGGTGGTTGGGTATACGAGACCATTTATTGCTCCGTTGTTGAGGGAGAATTTACCAAGCGCGGTTTTCTTTTTGGTCCTACCTGCCCTATTTATGGCATTGGAGCGCTTGCGGAATGGCTGGTACTAGGCCAGATTTCTAATCCAATTATTGTCTTTATCATTGGTGCAGTTTTAGCCACAGTTATTGAGTACTCGACCGGCCTCTTTTTGGAGCGTCGCTTTAAAAAGAAGTGGTGGGACTACTCCATGTTTAAGTTTAACTTGCATGGTCGAATTTGTCCCCAGGCCAGCGCGGTGATTGGCGCGTTTTCTGTTACCTCAGTTTTTGTGCTCGTTCCAACAATGCTTGATGTTTTGATGATTTTCTCCAAGCACACTGTCTCGGTTGTGGCGTTTATTGTGGTTACGCTTTATTTTTTGGACACGGTTGCCAGCCTTCTTTGGAATGGACCTACTACCCATCACAAAGTTGAAGCCGCAGCTCAAGATGCATCAATGAAGGTTGAAGAAGCCGCACAGAATGCGTCACAGAAAGTAAGCGCTGCAGCGCAAAACGCATCGCAGAAAGCAAACGCAGCAGCTCAAAAGGCAAATGCGGCGGCCCAGAATGCAACTCTTATTGCTACCCAAAAGGCTCAACAGGTTTCACAAAAAGTCCAGGTAACTAAGCAGAAACTTGACGATACCACGCAAAAAGTCAGAGACCACTTGCCGGGTTCGTTCCCATGGGACAACTAGACGGGTTTCTCGACATAGTGTAATACCTCAGCAAACGCTGATTTCGAGTTTGGATGTGTATGTACACCATTGAAAGTAGAGTTAGATATAGCGAGTGTGATGAGACCGGAAAGCTTTCCCTGGTAGGCGTTATGAACTCTCTGCAGGACTGCTCGACGTTCCACTCAGAAGATATTGGCCGCGGCTTTAAGCAACTGACCAGCGAGGGATACGCATGGGTTCTGGCAACGTGGCAAATCCAAGTTGACCGTCTTCCCCAGTTTGGCGAGAAGATCTACGTAGGTACCTGGTCGTATCAGATGAAGGGTCTTCAAGCATCTAGGTCGTTTGTTATTAATGATGCAGACGGCGCAACCATCGTAAAAGCGGACTCTACCTGGTATTTGATGGATATCAATGAAGGCAAGGCTGCTCGTGTTCCAGAAAGCGAAAACGTCTACATTACTGGCGAGCCTCGCGTAGATTTGCCACCAACTCCTCGAAAAATTGCACTTGATGGAAATGCTGTTGATGGTCCAGCCATTCATGTTTCTCAGCAGCACCTGGATACAAACAAGCACGTCAACAATGCTCAGTACGTGCTCATGGCTGTTGACACGCTTGTGGCCCTTGGCTATTCTCACAAGCTGCGTCGCATTGTGGTGCAGTACAGGAGCCAGGCGCACTTGGGCGACACCATTACTCCCCAGGTATACGCCGATGAGACGGGTTTCTCGGTAGTGCTCAAAGATGCCGAGAGTTCCACCGTCTTTGCAACAGTCAGGCTGGAGGGATAACATGACCGAGGCTAAAATAGTCAATGTAGCTGCAGCTATCTTCTATAAAGACAACAAAATTCTTGCCGCGTGTAGAGCTGATGCGGATAATGCTGGCTTCTGGGAGTTTCCTGGCGGAAAAGTTGAGGCTGGAGAAACCTCAGAGCAGGCGCTGCGTCGAGAAATTCAGGAAGAGCTGCACTGTAGCGTGCAGGCAGCGTTTTTCTATGACACGGTAGCTTACTCCTACCCCACCTTTGACCTGCATATGGATTGTTATATCTGCACGCTGGGTGAGTCTGAAGAGCCTGTCGCGGACCCAGAGATTCACTCTGAGCTTCGTTGGCTTTCCCAAAACGAGCTGCTCGACGTGCAGTGGCTTCCTGCGGACATTGAGCTCATCAAGCAGCTTGGCACGTTCTGGAACGACATCTTTGCGTCGCAGCACCTGTAGGAGCTACCTGCGCGTGAACCGCGGGCGCGAGCGCTGTGGGCGTGGATGCTGCGGACGCGGATGCTGCGGGTGTAAGCGAGCTGCAAGCGCGAACAAGTTGTCGTGTGCAAAATACTTTGCAGAGAATGTGGAGTGACAAAAAGAGGGGTTTCTCGCCATGAAATCCTTGGGCGACGACGGGTATCATCAAAGTGTAAGCGTTTGATTGAGGATTGATGGCAAAGAAAGACGACAACCAAGATACCAGGGACAACAAGCATGAATTTGGCGGCGAGGGCCCTGACTTTGACCCAAACGATCCGTCGCAGATGCCTGACGGCTCTCCTTTCCCTGCAGGCTTGCTATTTTTTATAGTTATTATGCTGCTCTCGGGACTGGGACGTTCTTGTGTTTCGAGCAATCAGACTTCCTCAAGCCCGCTTTTTGGGGACCCCTACAGCGCTTATACTGACAGCAACTGGTAATGTGTTTGGCAGTGACTTGACTGGGACTTGACAGAGGCTTGGTAGAGACTTGACTGAGGCTTGGCAGACGTGCAAATACCAGGTGTCTATTGCAATTTGAACCGTAATTTGAAGGATTGAATATGAGCAAAGCAGATCGCATTTTTATTGATATGTGCTCCGACATTATTGAAAACGGCACCACCACCGAGGGCGAGAAGGTTCGTCCTACCTGGGAAGACGGTACTTCCGCATACACAATCAAGAAGTTTGGCGTCTGCAATCGCTACGATTTGCGTGAGGAGTTTCCTGCGCTGACGCTTCGCCGTACCGCTCTCAAGAGCGCCATGGACGAGGTTCTGTGGATTTACCAGAAGAAGTCCAACAACGTTAACGACCTCAACTCTCACATCTGGGATTCGTGGGCTGATGAGTCTGGCTCCATTGGCAAAGCTTACGGTTATCAGGTTGGACAGGTTTCTCACTATGCTGACGGCGATTATGACCAGATGGATCGCGTACTCAAGGATCTCAAAGAGAATCCGTTCAGCCGTCGTATTATGACCAATCTGTACACCTTTGCCGACCTCTCCGAGATGAACCTCTACCCTTGCGCATTCAACGCAATCTATAACGTTACTCAGGAGCCAGGTAAGGACAAACCAACGCTTAACCTGCTGCTTGTTCAACGTAGCCAGGACATTCTTGCCGCTAACAACTGGAATGTTTGCCAGTACGCAATCCTGTTGATGATGGTTGCACAGGTTAGCGGCATGGAAGCTGGCGAGCTTGTTCACATGATTGCCGACGCTCACATTTACGATCGCCACGTGGATATTGTTAAAGAATTGATTTCTCGCCCAACCTTTGACGCACCAAAGGTGAGCCTGAATCCTAACGTCACCAACTTCTACGACTTCACAACTGACGACCTCATTGTCGAAGATTATCAGCACGGTCCGCAGGTTAAGAACATTCCGATTGCCGTTTAAACGCGGCTGGTGCGGACGCGGTTGGCCGGCAGGCACGCTCAATCGGACAGTCAAGCTGACATCATTATTTCTTTTAAGACGATACTTGCCAGGAGAACCACATGAACGCAATTGTTTCTGTAACACGCGATTGGGGCATCGGATGCGACGGGGACCTTCTCATCCCTAACAGGGCCGACATGAAGCACTTTGTCGAGCATACGCGCGCTTGCACAGTTGTCATGGGCAGAAAGACGCTGGAGAGCTTCCCTGGTGGACCGCTTAAAGGTCGCCGCAACATCGTCATCTCTAGAAACGCTGATTACCAGGTCGAAGGCGTTGAGGTTGTGTCGTCGGCAGAGGAAGCACTTCGTTTAGTTGAGGATGAAGCTCCCGAGAAGGTCTGGCTTATTGGTGGAGCTTCAATTTACCGTGCTCTTCTCGACAAGTGCTCTTACGCGTACGTGACAAAGCACGACACCGTGGTCAATGCGGACACGTACTTCCCCAACCTAGACGAAGATCCTTCATGGGAAGTTTGTAACGAGGAAGACGGCGGAGTGACTCCGGAAGGCGTTGCTTTCAAGTTTGTTACCTACAAGCACGTTTAGCTGTTTTGCACGCGATTTATCAGTGTGCTTAATCGTATGATTTTCATGTTGATTGGTCGAAACGTTTCATAGACTCTTTGATTTAGTTTTTATCTAAGTCCTCTTTTACCTGCATGTATGAGGGGACTTTTCTTGTTTTGGAAGATTCGAGTTAAAGGGCTGGCAAACAACCGACAGATTGCTGAAAAATCGTGCTGGTATATTCGTTTCTCATTCTAAGGAGGAGCGGATGGATATTATTTTCTCGCATGAAACTGCACTACAAATCTGCGCACAACTTAAGACACGCAGAAATGATGATGTTCTTTTGCAACGGACAACGAGGGATTTGCGCGCAACATATTCTGCGTGTTCAGATGAGGTGTATGAAGAAAAACTCCGATTTCTTAAGAAAGAATATGGCATAGTCTTGTCTAAAACCACTCATGAAATACTCAGAGACAATTTAAGGACTAGATTTTCTGAAACGCGAGTATCACACCAGTTCAAATGTCTTTTGCCGGCAGGCTCCCTTATTGATCTGGGGCAGAATATTTATTGTGTTACGCCTTCCCTAGCTGTTTGCTTACTCTCTAGGAATAAAAGTCCTCTTCATCAGATTGTGCTTGCGAATTTACTGATGGCCAGTTATGGTCATCTCCCAAACGGTGAGCTCTGCGAATTTGATACGTCGTTGGTTGCTCCGAACGAAATTGCGTCTCTATTGAATGCGCTTGAACCTTATTCTCCTGGATTACATGTCACACAAAAGAATATGCGCTTTTTCTTTTCTGATGCAGCCTCTCCCATGGAAGTAAAGATGGCAATTAGATCTGCTCTCCCATATTGTGAAGGTGGTTTCAATCAAACGCCAATTGCGTTGAATAAATCGTATGTAATAAAAGACCAAATAAACCCAGGGATACCAGCAAAAGAACGAAAGCTTGATTTGCTGTTCGGGAAGATGTCTAAATCAAATTTGTCTGGATTAAATTTAGTGGCTATCGAATATAACGGTGCGTATCATGATGACTTCTACCAGCAAAGAAAAGATAATCAAAGAACTAACGAACTGAACTCAGTGAGTATTAAAGAGTACTTTGTAAATGCGGATATCTACAGGAATCAGCTGGCAATGCAAAATATGTTCCTGAGCATTAAAAAAGACTTGGGAGACAGCAATCTGTACCGGATCAAGCAGACGCTGCGCCAGTATTCTCATGAGCAATTCATTTTGATGAATAAACTTGACTCAATATACAGATTTATGAATGAACTAATATATAAAGTTTAACTATCCCTAAATTGCCCTATGTGATAACACAGCAAAGTCAGATAATCTGCAAAATTCGATGTCAATAGCACATCAAATGAAGATATTCTGCACTAAACACGCATTTTTGGAGCAATGTATAGCCTTTTTTGACAGATTATGTGACATAGGTGTGTTTTGTGAATCTGTAATCGTAGGTCCAATTAAATTTGCCCCTCGGGCGATTAGGTAGAAGGTTTAGAAAGCCAACAAAAGAGCCGGTTACCTGGGTTTTAGGTAACCGGCTCTTGCTTTGTGCTTTACGCGCTTCGTGGTGGGCGCTCCGGGGTGGACGTGCTAGCGACGCGGCGCGCGGGTGCGAGGATTAGTCCTCGTAGAAACCTGGCTCGCGACCGTAGTAAGCATCCAGGTAGAGCTCGCGGAGCTCGGAGACAAGTGGGTAGCGTGGGTTTGCGCCAGTGCACTGGTCATCGAATGCCTGCTCAGACATCTCGTCAAGGGTATCGAGGAAGTACTTCTCATCTACGCCGTAGTCCTTGATGGTCTCCTTGACGCCGATGTATGCCTTGAGTTCCTCAATCTTCTTGACAAAGTTCTCAAAGACCTCACGATCATCCTTGCCGTTAACGCCGCAGAAACGACCTGCCTCAGCATAACGTGCGAGGGTGTGTGGGTGATCGTATTGTGGGAAGGTACCCATCTTTGTTGGACGCTCAGCTGCGTTGTAGCGCATAACGCGAGTAAGGATAACTGCGTTTGCCCAACCGTGTGGAATGTGGTGGAAAGCGCCCAGTTTGTGAGCCATAGAGTGGTTGATACCGAGGAATGCATTAGCAAATGCAAGACCACCCAGGCAGGAAGCGTTTGCCATGTGATCGCGTGCCTCAACATCGTTTGGATTGTCATAAGCACGTGGCAAGTACTCAAAGACAAGTTTCATGCCGCGAAGAGCCATGCCATCTGTGTAGTCAGATGCCATCATAGAGACAAATGCCTCGAGGCAGTGAGTAAGGACGTCAATACCAGAAGCGGAGGTCAGGCCCTTAGGCTGGCTCATCATGTTGTCAGTATCAACAATTGCCATGTTAGGAAGCAACTCGTAGTCTGCAAGTGGGTACTTAACGCCGTTGTCAGCATCAGTGATGATGGCAAATGGAGTTACCTCAGAACCAGTACCAGAAGAGGTTGGGATAGCAACAAAGAATGCCTTGTTGCCCATCTTAGGATAGTTGTAGACACGCTTGCGGATATCCAAGAAGTCCGCTGCCATGTCCTCAAACTTCTCTTCTGGGTTCTCGTACATGGACCACATAATCTTACCTGCGTCCATAGCGGAACCGCCGCCGATTGCAATGATGCAGTCTGGCTCGAAGGAGCGAATGCGAGCTACACCCTCAAGAGCGCACTGAAGGGTTGGGTCTGGAGCAACATCCCAGAATGAAGAGTGAACGATGCCCAGGGAATCCAGGGTCTCCTCGATAGTCTTGGTGAAGCCACTCTTGTATAGGAACTGATCTGTGACAATGAAGACGCGCTTCTTGTTGTAGACCTCTTTGAGCTCACGGAGAGCAAGAGGCATGCAGCCCCTCTTGAAGTAGACCTTCTCAGGTACACGAAGCCAAAGCATATTCTCTTGCCTCTCTGCAACAGACTTGTAGTTAAGCAGGTGCTGTGGGCCAACATTGCCGGAGACGGAGTTGCCGCCCCAGCTGCCGCAGCCAAGGGTTAGGGATGGAGCCATCTTGAAGTTGTAGAGGTCTCCAATACCACCCTGAGAGGAAGGGGTATTGATCAGGATACGGCAGGTCTTCATTGCCTCCTGATGCTTAGCAATCTTCTCTTTCTCGTTGATGTTGACGTAAAGAGAGCTGGTGTGACCATAGCCGCCATCAGCAACAAGACGCTCAGCCTTAGCAATAGCCTCGTCAAAGTTCTTTGCACGATACATACCAAGAACTGGAGAGAGCTTCTCGTGAGCCATCTCTTCTGAAGGTTCAACAGAAGTTACCTCACCAATAAGAACCTTGGTCTTCTCTGGAACCTCAACACCTGCGGTCTTTGCAATAAAGTAAGCAGACTTACCAACAATACCTGCATTAACAGCACCGTTGACAATAACGGTCTTACGGACAGCGTCAAGCTCTTTACCTTCCAGGAAGTAGCAGCCGCGATCAGCGAACTCCTTCTTGACTTGGTCATAAACGCTATCAAGAACGGTAACAGACTGCTCGGAAGCGCAGATCATACCGTTATCGAAGGTCTTGGAGTGAATGATGGAGCTAACAGCAAGCTTGATGTCTGCAGTATCGTCGATGATAACAGGAGTGTTACCAGGACCAACGCCCAAAGCAGGCTTACCGGAAGAGTAAGCTGCGTTAACCATACCTGGACCACCGGTTGCCAGGATGATGTCAGCATTGCTCATGACTGCTGCAGTCATATCAATGGTAGGAGCTGGTACCCAGTCGATAATACCCTTGGGGCAGCCGGCCTTCTCGGCAGCATCGCGAACAATACGAGCGGCGGCAATGGTGCACTCTTTTGCGCGTGGGTGTGGGGAAATAATAATGGCGTTTCTTGTCTTAAGAGCAAGAAGTGTCTTGAAAATTGCGGTAGAAGTTGGGTTAGTAGTTGGAATAACTGCAGCTACGATACCCATTGGCTCGGCTACAACTCGATAACCTGCAGCTGGATCATCCTCTACAACACCACAAGTCTTCATATCCTTGTATTTGTTGTAAATATACTCTGCTGCGTAATGGTTCTTGATAACCTTATCTTCCATTACACCCATGCCAGTTTCTTCAACTGCCATGCGAGCAAGAGGGATACGATTTTTCTCAGCCGCAAGAGCAGCTTCATAGAAAATCTTATCGACCTGCTCTTGAGTGAATGTTGCAAACTCTGCCTGTGCTTCGCGCATCTCTTCGAGGCGCTTGAGCAAAGTATCAACATCCTCAATTTGAGTAGCCTTCTTTGCCATAAAATCCCCTTCTATTTAGGAACATTAATTCAAATTATACCAAGGTCTGCTAAACAAATGCTTACCGTTAACCAAGTCTCTCAAAATTTATAATCTGCGTTCTGGCGTCTTCATCAGTTGCTGTAAATCTATGCCATTCACCTGGCGATTCTCTCCACATGTAATCCATGTACGGGCCAAATCCACCCACCAGCTGCGATGTCGCACGCGCAAAGCTCGGGTCCGTCTTGAGACCCGGATAGCGCACCGCCTCGACGCGCGGATGGCACGCCAGGAACGTGGCAACCACCTGCGCTGCATCGCTTGCCGCGTGGCGAGAAACCCGTGCACTCGCCTGCTCTTCCACTCCCGTAGCAGAAACCGTCACGACATCTGTAGAGCACGCCTTGGCTTCAACCGCCTCTGCTACCCACGGTATGCAGCACTTCCGCATGCACACGACAACATATCCCGGCACCCGAGCGTCCTCGGCTACTGCGATCTCTGCTCCCAGACGACATGCCGGGCTGAACTCGGCTCCAATCGTACGCACATCCGCCACAAGCAGCTCCCCTGCCGCAGCTCTGCCTTTGATGTCGCACACCTCAACGGGCACGCCAGCAAGCGGCTCCACGACGGTTACACCGCCCGAAACCAGTGTGGCGAGAAGTTCGTCTACATAGGAAACAGGGACAAGCCGCGCACGGCCTGCCCCTGTCATTTTTACGTATTCAGCTACAACATTGGTTGCGGTTTGCGTGACAACGTCGGTTACGGTTTGCGCGACAACGTCAGTTACGGTTTGCTTGACGCCGTCGATTGCACCGACACTCTTCGTGCCGCCTGCGCCATCCTGCGCGGTGCCACCCATAACCTGCACTTTGTCTGAAGCCTGTTTAACCAACGCGCTCAGCATTCTCTTTGACAACCTGAGCAATAAACTCGTCAAGCTCTGCCGTGTGAGTCTCGTTGGAGCGGTCGCGGACAGAAATGTTTCCTGCCTCAACCTCCTGCTCACCAAGGATGAGCATGTAAGGAACACGGTCAAGTGAGCGAGCCTCACGAATCTTATAGCCAATCTTCTCGTCACGGTCGTCAACCTTAACGCGAATACCAGCAGCTGCAAGCTTCTCGGCAACCTCATGAGCATAAGGACGAGACTTCTCGGAGA
Source organism: Lancefieldella parvula (assembly GCF_963530955.1). Lineage (GTDB taxonomy): Bacteria > Actinomycetota > Coriobacteriia > Coriobacteriales > Atopobiaceae > Lancefieldella > Lancefieldella parvula_A. The sequence continues at coordinate 18,880 of NZ_CAUSFQ010000016.1, forward strand.
CAGGAAGAACCTTGACCTGGCATGGGCTCAGCCAGACAGGGAACTTGCCTTCATAGTTCTCGGTCAGAATGCCAATGAAGCGCTCGAAGGAACCAAAGCCCGCGCGGTGAATCATAATAGGCTGCTTCTTGGTGCCGTCGGAGTCAATGTACTCAAGCTGGAAGTTGTGAGGCAGCTGGAAGTCAAGCTGAATGGTGCCGCACTGCCAAGAACGGCCGAGGCAGTCGGTCAGATGGAAGTCAATCTTTGGACCGTAGAAAGCGCCATCGCCCTCGTTGACAACGTACTCAATGCCCATAGACTCAAGTGCATCACGCAGGCCCTGCTCAGCGCGCTCCCAGTCCTCGTCAGAACCCATAGAATCCTCTGGGCGCGTAGAAAGCTCAACTCGGTATGGGAAGCCAAACTGTGCATAGTATGCGGTAATGAGGTGAGACGCATCCGTGACCTGCTCAGTAATCTGATCAGGGCGGATAAAGAGGTGTGCATCGTCCTGAGTAAACTCACGGACACGGAACAGACCGTGCAGAGCACCCTTCATCTCATAACGGTGATCAAGACCAGCCTCAGCCAGTTTCATAGGAAGATCCCTATAAGAACGTGGCTTGGACTTGTAAATCAAGCATGCACCAGGGCAGTTCATAGGCTTAATGGCAAAGTCCTCTTCATCTACCGTGGTGGTGTACATATTCTCTTTGTAGTGGTCCCAGTGACCAGAGGTCTCCCAAAGGGAACGCGAGAGGATCAGTGGGGTCTGAACCTCCTGATAACCAAAGCGAGCCTGCATCTCATGCCAGTAATCGGTCAGAGCGTTGCGCAGAGCCATACCGTTTGGAAGCCAGAATGGAGAGCCAGGACCAAAGTCGGACATCATGAAGAGCTCCATCTCGCGACCAATCTTCCTGTGATCGCGCTTCTCGGCCTCTTCAATCATCTTGAGGTACTGAGCAAGTTCATCTTTGGAACCAAACGCAACACCATAAATTCTGGTGAGCATCTTGTTGTTCTTATCGGCCTTCCAATAAGCACCAGAAATGCTGGTCAGCTTAAAAGCCTTAACGCCCTTGGTGTAGAGCATGTGAGGGCCAACGCACATGTCAACGTATTCACCCTGCTTATAGAAGGTGATGTGTGCGTCAGGAGCAAGATCGCCAATGTGCTCAACCTTGTAAGACTCGCCGCGCTCCTTCATGTAGGCAATAGCCTCATCGCGAGGAAGCTCAAACGTCTCAATCTTGAGGTTCTCTTT
>NZ_CAUSFQ010000017.1:0-19789 GCF_963530955.1 Lancefieldella parvula
GGGTCACTACCTTATCTTTTGTTGTTGCACTAGCAATGAGAATTCAAGGGCAAAATTTACAGAATCTTTGATGAAATCAGGCGCGTGAAAGATAGACTACGTGGCCCTAGATTTTGAGCCTGAAAACTGCATCATGTCTGAGTAAATTTACTCAGACATAGCGAGAAAAACCGGCAAATAGCTCAGACATGGTGCGCTTTTCCGGCAAATTGTTCAGACATGACGATAACATCAGGCTCCCTGGAAGGGTGAGCTCGGACACGCCTTAAACCCCGCCTGAAAAGTGCAAAGAATCTGTGTTTGGGGCATCGATTCTTTGATGAAATCAGGCAGAATCCACAGATTCTTTGCTGTTATCAGGCAAAAGTTACAGATTCTTTACAGAAATCAGGCGCGCTAGCAGGCCAAAATGGAAATCTAGTCGGCAGAGCAGACTTGGCGAGAAAATCGGTCTACTCGCGGTTGCAGTTATTGCACAGAGTGTGTAATAATACTCAGTATGTGCAATAAGTCGGGTGCTACGGTGTTGTTGTGTTGTTGTGCTGTTGCGCTGCCGCGCCATCCGCGCCGCTCACACGCGCCCGTGCACCCAGTACGTACCTGCAACCAGGAGAGGCTTCAGAAACGTATGACGCAAACATTGTCTGCACCTGCTGTTTTGTCAGCTTGCAAGCTTGATCGACGTACCGCCAGAACTCGCGCGGCGCTTAGAAAAGCCCTGGCAGAAGAGATAGACGTAACCGGCGACCTTACCTCCGTGACCGTCACGGGCGTAACGGAGCGCGCTGGCCTCACGCGTCGAACCTTTTATTCCCACTACAAAGACATCCCTGACCTGGTGCTTCACATCGAAAAGGAAGCGCTGGCAGAGCTGCGACCTGCTGTTGAACAGCTTGCTCGCGTCAATCTCGTTGAGCTCAGAGAGGCCATTGACTCCTACAGGCCATGCCCCGGCGCAACAGAGATGCTTCGCAGCATTCGCAAGCACGGCTTCTACCTGCGTCCTTTGCTGGGCAACGGTGGAGACCCTGCGTTCCAGGACAAGCTAAAGCACCTGGTACACGAGGTTATCGCCCAGCGCGCCCTTCACGACCTTGATCCGCGCGCACTTGGTCCCTTCTTTGACTACTATCTGACCTTTGCAATTTCTGCCGAGGTCGGCGTCCTTATCCGCTGGTTAATCGGCGGCATGCGCGAGAGCGACGAGCAGATGGCAGGCCTTATGACCGGCCTTATGTTTGTTGCACCTGGCGATCTGTACGGCAAGCCAATCAAGCTAGATGTTCCACGATTTGCGCTTGCAACTCTTGTTCTCGGAGAGGAAAACAATGATTAGTCCAAAGTTTGAGCTGGTAGAGAATGGTGCCGAGCTGGCACCAAACGTCCCACTTGACCTGTCTCAGGCCCACCTTATGCTGGGCATCGACGTTGGTTCCACAACCGTAAAGCTGTCCGTCATCGACGAGGACGGCACGCTGGTTTACGCAAACTACGAGCGTCACCACACCGACGTTCGCGCAACCGCGCGCTCCTTGTTTGTCAAAGCTCAGAAGCACATTGGCGAGACACCCATGTACGCCGCAATCACCGGTTCCGGCGGAATGCTCTTGGCGCAATGGCTTGACCTGGAGTTTGTCCAGGAGGTCATCGCTTCCAAGCGCGCCGTTGAGACGCTGATCCCTCAGACCGACGTTGCCATTGAGCTGGGCGGCGAGGACGCAAAGATCATCTACTTTGACAACGGCATTGAGCAGCGCATGAATGGTACCTGCGCAGGTGGTACCGGTGCGTTTATCGACCAGATGGCGTCTCTCCTCAAGACCGACGCAACCGGCCTCAACGAGCTGGCAAAAGACGTCAAGCAGATCTACCCAATTGCATCTCGCTGCGGCGTTTTTGCTAAGTCCGACGTTCAGCCGCTGCTCAACGAGGGTGCCGCTCCTGCCGACATCGCTGCTTCTATCTTCCAGGCCGTTGCAAACCAGACCGTCTCGGGCCTGGCCTGTGGTCACCCTATCCGCGGCCACGTCGCGTTTCTCGGCGGCCCTCTGCAGTACCTCTCTGAGCTGCGTCGCCGCTTCTATATCACGCTTAACCTGGATGACGAGCATATTGTCTTGCCAAAGAACGCTCACCTCTTTGTTGCAACGGGCGCTGCTCTGGCGGGCGAGTCCGACCGCCCAGTCACCTTTACGCAGGTCATGGAGGCACTGGATAACCTCAAGGACATCCAGGGTTCCGAGGTTGCTCGTCTGGACCCACTTTTTGCTACCCAGCAGGACTTTGACGACTTCAAGGCCCGCCACGATCAGGAGGTAGTCCCCAAAGGCCAGCTGGCCAACTACCACGGCCGCGTGTTCATTGGCATCGACGCAGGTTCTACCACTATGAAGGCTGCTGTTGTTGGCGAGAAGGGCGAGCTTCTTTACACCTGGTACGACAATAACAACGGCGATATTCTGGGTACAGCTCGCAAAATCATGGACTCTATCTACGACGAGATGCCTTCCGACTGCATTATTGGCCATGTCACTACCACCGGTTATGGCGAGGGCATCCTGATTGAGGCTCTCCGCGCAGACTCTGGCGAGATTGAGACTGTTGCTCACCTGCGTGGCGCTAAGGCATTTGTTCCAGACGTTGATTTCATTCTTGATATTGGCGGTCAGGACATGAAGTGTCTGCAGGTCAAAGACGGCGTCATTGAGCACATCATGCTGAACGAGGCCTGCTCTGCAGGCTGCGGCTCCTTTATTGCATCCTTTGCTGACTCCATGAAGATGGACGTCCGCGAGTTTGCAACCGCCGCAACTAAGGCAACACTCCCTGTTGACCTGGGTTCTCGTTGTACCGTCTTCATGAACTCCCGCGTTAAACAGGCACAAAAGGAAGGCGCAACCATCGGCGACGTTGCTGCTGGTCTTTCGTACTCCGTCATCAAGAACGCCCTGTTCAAGGTCATCAAGCTTCGCGACTTCAGCGAGATTGGTGAGCACTGCATTGTCCAGGGTGGTACCTTCATGTCCGACGCAACGCTTCGTGCTTTTGAGCTGCTCACCGGCAGAGACGTCATCCGTCCTGATATCGCAGGTGTCATGGGTGCCTACGGCGCCGCTCTTCTCGCTCGCGACCGTGCAGGTATTGATGGCGTATCTACCCTGCTTGATCGCGAGTCCATCGACAACCTGCAGGTCAAGCTTACCAACACGCACTGCCGTATCTGTCCTAACAGCTGCATGCTTACCATCAACGATTTTGGTAGCGGCCACAGGTTTATCACCGGTAACCGTTGCGAGAAAGGCGCAGGTAAGAAGCGTGGGGCTAAGAAGAATGAGGCTCCAAACCTCTTTGCGTACAAGAATAAGCTGCTGTTTGAGCGCGAGTCGCTTCCTGCAGACGAGGCTCCACGCGGCACCGTCGGTATTCCTCGTGCGCTCAACATGTACGAGAACTATCCGTTCTGGCACACGTTTTTCACTAAGCTGGGCTTCTCGGTCATGTTGTCCGACCAGACCACCGCAAAGACGTACGACATGGGTATTGAGTCCATGCCTTCCGAGTCCGCGTGCTATCCTGCAAAGCTTTCCCACGGCCACATCATGAACTTGCTTGCCAAGGACCCAGACTTCATTTGGATGCCGTGTATTCGTTGGGAGCGCAAGGAGGACGACTCCGCAACCAACCACTACAACTGCCCAATTGTCATGAGCTACCCTCAGGCGCTGGGCCTCAACGTGGATGAGCTCTCCGATCCGTCCATCCAGTACATGGCTCCGTTCATTCCGTATGACAAGAAAAACGAGCTCAAGCGTCGTTTGTACGAGCTCATCAGTGAGCAGCGCGAGAAGGACGCCCAGGTAGGCAAGGGTCGCTTCCGCGGCGAGCACATCACGCGCGCCGAAATTGACGCCGCTGTTGAGGCCGCATGGCAGGAAGATATCAACGTCAAGGACCAGATGCACCGCGCAGGTGACGAGGCTCTTGCGTGGATTGAGGAACACGACGCTCACGGTATTGTTCTTGCAGGTCGCCCATACCATAATGACCCAGAGATTAACCACGCCATCCCTGAGCTGGTCTCTTCCTTTGGCTTTGCTGTTCTCACCGAGGATTCTATTGCTCACAAGATGATGCCTGAGCGCCCCATCCGCATTGTTGACCAGTGGATGTACCACTCGCGTCTGTACCGTGCGGCTCGCTTTGTTGCATCCCGAAATGACCTGGACCTTATTCAGCTCTTCTCGTTTGGTTGCGGTCTTGACGCACTGACCACCGACCAGGTCCAGGAGATTCTTGAGGCTTCGGGCAAGATTTACACCATGCTTAAGGTTGACCAGGTCTCCAACTTGGGCGCAGCGCGTATTCGTATCCGTTCCCTGATGGCTGCTCTGAACGAGCAGCAGGCAGAGCTGGAGCGACTTGCAGCTGCCGGCCTGGTTACCGAGGCTGTTCCACAGGGCGTTCGCATGGCCGATGGCTCTCTGGAAAAGGCTAGAAGCGCAAGTTCTTCTCGCCGTGCGCCGGTGTATCGCGAGGCAGAATCTGCAGCTTACGAGAAGGTCCGCTACACCAAGGAGATGCAGGAAGCAGGCTACACCATCCTGGCTCCACAGATGGCGCCAATCCACTTTGAGCTGATAGAGGAGCTACTGAGGGGTGCGGGCTACAACGTTGTGCTGCTGCCTTCGGTTGACCAGGGTGCCGTTGACATGGGCCTTCGCTACGTCAATAACGACATCTGCTACCCATCCATCTTGGTTACGGGCCAGATTATGGAGGCAGTGCTTTCGGGTAAGTACGATCTGACCAAGACCGCAGTTCTGATTTCGCAGACCGGCGGCGGCTGCCGTGCAACCAACTACATTGCACTGATTCGTAAGGCACTTAAAGACGCAGGTCATCCTGAGATTCCGGTCATTTCTATCTCCGCCGCTTCCGGCCTTGACGAGGATAACCCAGGATTCAAGCTGTTCAAGCCTGACTTGCTGATCAAGGCGGTCTACGCGCTCTTATACGGCGACTTGATCATGCAGCTGCTGTATCGCGTGCGCCCATACGAGGCCGTCAAGGGTTCCGCAAACGAGCTGTATGACCAGCTCATGGCCGATACACGCTCCAAGATCAACGGAATTTCTCGCAAGGAATTCTACAAGCAGTGCCAGCGTACCATCGAGCTGTTTGACAGCCTGCCGGTGGTCAATGACCGCCAGAAGCCACGCGTCGGCGTCGTCGGCGAGATTCTGGTTAAGTTCCACCCAACGGCCAACAATGAGCTGGTCAAGGTCATCGAGTCCGAAGGCTGCGAGGCTAACGTTCCGGGTCTGGTCGACTTCTTCCTGTTTGGCCTCTCCAACGCGATCAACACACACAAGGAGCTTGGTACTTCGTTCAAGAGCCGCATGACGCACATCGCGGGCATCAAGATGGTCCAGGGCCTGCGCGCGCCAATCAATAAGATGCTGGAGAAGTCCGAGCGCTTTGAGCCGTATCCCAACATCGACGAGCTGGCCGAGAAGGCCGAGCAGATTCTTTCGCTCTGTAACACGATGGGCGAGGGTTGGCTGCTCACCGCTGAGATGTGCGACCTCATTGAGACGGGCACGCCAAACATCGTCTGTGCTCAGCCATTTGCTTGCCTGCCCAATCACGTTGTGGGCAAGGCGGTCATCAAGCGCCTGCGCCAGATGCACCCCGAGTCCAACATTGTTGCTGTCGACTACGATCCAGGCGCGTCCGAGGTTAACCAGCTCAACCGTATTAAGCTGATGATTTCGGTTGCTAAGGAGAATTACAAGAACGGTGTAAACGGCGAGTTCAAGCTGGAAAACGCTGACGACCCCGTTACCAACGACGCGACCATGCCGTATACCGGTCGCGACAAGTTTGGCCTGGATTCCGTTGTCCGCGAGGGCGGCCACTCTTGCTCGTCGCACCATATGTCTGCGCTGGAAGCAACCGGCGCTAACCTGGGCGATCTTGGTCGCACCGCGCCTGACCACGGAAAAGATTACGGTTCCATTAGGCTTTCCGAGGAGCAGATGGCTGCTATCGAGCGCGCCAAGAAGAAGGCCGGCGTCAAGTAGCACGGCGGCGCGGCGAACGGGCTGCAGAGCTGCGGCGGGCGCGTGGCTGCGAGCGCACCCAGTGTGATCGCCTGCGAAGTTGGTGTGCAACCAGCTACAAAGTTGTAATTTGCACGTTAATGAGCCCCAAACTTTGGTTTGGGGCTCATTTTTGGCGAATTTAGGCTCAAAAAGGTAAAAAATGCGTTTAGTTGGTGTATTCATTTTGAAAATGAGCTATTTTGACTTAATTAGTAAAAGAAATAGTTAAAACTATTTCGTCTTTCCTGGGCAAACATAAAGATAAAAAATTGAACTAAATTTCTCCATCCCCAACTAAACGCATTTTTTACCGCCTGAGGTCCCAAAAACGGCAATTTTCTGAGTCCTGTGAAAATTTTGCTTATAAAACGTACGGAATATGCAATTTCATGCATAACGGCTTCAATCCGTGACTACAAACAGTATTCCTTTGGTGTCGGAGCTAGACTATGCCAAGCAAACCCACCGAGTTACGCGATTAGGCTGTATGCTCGTGAGTTAGCAGCAACAAAAGTGCTGCTCAACGTTAGCTGCTCGGATGCAGGGAACCATCGCGTCGAGAAAACTACGCGACCATCATTCAGATAAATCTCCACGGTAGATCCGTCAACAATAAGACGCAGTTCAGAAAGCTCCTTTAGCCTAATAGAGCGTTGAGTTCTGCCTGCAGCGGTGTCCTCGTCAATGAATTTCAGGGTAAAAGTGCCCTTGGAGTAAGAAAGCACAAGCGCGTCGTTGAGAGTAAGAGTTCCGTCTCCGGATATGTCCGTAATCTCAATATCTGCAGATAGTTGATCTATTTTGACGACAGCGTCGGCGACAAATTCCACACATTCTCGTCGCTTAGCATCAAGCTCTTTAACTGGATGTTGCAGGATAACACCATCACCAGACAACGAAAGTTCTCGAGGCAGAGTAAGGTTGTGGCAGAATTCAATGCCTTCAGGATAACTATGGTAAGTCGGATCGATGATGCCCATCCATCCAATCAAAATGGTTCGGCCAGAATCATCGACGAACGTTTGAGGTGCGTAGAAGTCAAAACCATGATCCCAGAGCACAAAGCTATCGGTGGAAACAGTTTCAACATTGATAAGCTTTTGACTTCCTGGAAGCGGAAAATAGCCCGACTGCCAGATGTTTTGCCACTTGTCGAGAGGCTCGCTTGAAGTATTCTCTTGCAAGTTAGCGGAATCGCTCAAGCGCGATCCCTTGGACGCATCGGCGCTTGGTTCCGTACCAGCACTTGGTTCCGCATCGGCGCTTGGCTCCGTACCAGCGCTTGGCTCCGTACCAGCGCCTTCTCTTAGCCCCTGCGGACACACAGATAGAAACTCCTGGTCATCTAGCTGCACCAAAAAAGGGCATTCCCACATGTAGCCAAACGCCTCACGATGACCCAGGTCGTTAGCCCCGCGTATAACCGAGTGGAGCGTCCACGACTCGCCACAATCACTGGAGTCGTAAATCAACACCGCTCCCGAATCGCAGCGTTCATCTGCGGATTTCGCGGGACCAGCCGCAGTGTCCCTCTCGCGAGCACCTAACAGCATGCGCAGAACCCCGTCTTGCTCCCAAACCTTCGGGTCGCGCACGTGGTTTGTGCAGGTACTGGGGTAGTCGTTCGGTTTCAAAACAACGCACTTTGGCGAGAAATTCAGTCCATCTTCAGAGGTCACCATGACCTCATAGGCCTCTCGACCGACGTCAATGCCGTCGGCTTCTGGGTGTGTTTCGTCCATAACGTTGCCGGTGTAGAAGAGTCGCATGACCTCGCGGGCCGCTGCACCGCCGTGGGCACCGTCGTTGCCGTCGCCGCCGTGGCCGCAGCTGCCGGCCGCCGCGCCGTTGTCGTGACCGCAGTCGCCGGCCGATGCGTTGCGCGTCTCAATCCAGGCCGAACCCGAAAACGCCCCGTCCTTATCGCAAGCTGCGTCTGGAGAAATCGCAATAGGGAGCGTCTCCCAAGAGAGTAAATTCTTACTCACAGCATGTCCCCAGAAGCGAAGTTCGTTGGCAGGCCACTCAGGAGTGTACTGGTAAAACGCATGGTAGACAGACTTAAACTGACAAAGTCCGTTTGGGTCATTCATCCAACCCTGAGGTGGGAAGAGATGAAATTGTGGTGTCCAAAAGTCGTTTGTCATAGCGCTCCGTCTTTCGCGTTTCTTGCAATTATTATGGCATGTGCGCGCAAAGTTTGTGCAGGTAGGTTTAATTCGTTTTGAGTTGCGGTACAGTAAATGCATACAACATCAAAGGCCGATCGCACCCGCACCGCCCGCGCCGATTGCACCCGCACCCGCGCCGCGACCCGCACCGCCCGCGCCGCCCGCACGACCCGCACCCGCACCACCCGCACCACGCCGACCTTGCCCGAACAAGAGAGGATACCCATGTCTGAAACCACAACTCACCAGCTCCCCGATGTCGCCGAGCGCTTTATGCGCTACGTGCAGGTTGACTCCCAGTCCAACCCCGACAACGACACCGTCACTCCTTCCACGCCTGCTCAGCACGAGATGGCTCGCTACCTAGGCGAAGAGCTCAAGGCGCTGGGCTGCACCGACGTCACCGTCGACGAGCACGCCTACGTCACCGGCACCTTCGCTGCGTCCAAGGGCGCCGAATCGGCTCCTGCGCTGATGCTCTGCTCGCACCTGGACTCCGTCATCGACGCGCCTGCCTCGGGCATCAAGCCGCACGTCGTCCACTACGAGGGCGGTGACCTGGTTGCCGGCGTCGTCAACGGAAAGACTATCGCAACCACCCAGGAGCAGGTCCCTGACCTCAAGGATTTTGTGGGCATGGACATCATCTGCTCCGACGGCTCTACGCTGCTGTCCGCTGACGATAAGGCCGGTGTGGCTGAGATTTGTGCGCTGCTCAAGCGCCTGGGCGACAACCCCGAGCTCGCACACCCTACGCTCAAGATTGCGTTTGTCCCTGACGAGGAGATCGGTCACGGAGCAAGCCTGCTTGACCTGGACAAACTCGGCGCAGCTTACGGATACACCGTCGACGGTGAGGCTCTCGGCGAGTTCAACTACGAGTGCTTCAACGCCGCCCACGCCGACGTCTACTTCAAGGGCGTCATGGTGCACCCCGGCAGCGCCAAGGACGTTATGATCAACGCAATTACCGTGGCATCCGAGTTCCAGCAGATGGTCCCCGCCTTCGAGCGTCCTGAGCACACCGAGGGCTACGAGGGCTTCTACCATCCAATCACCATCGAGGGTTCCGCGTCCGAGGTTAAGCTCAGCTACATCGTCCGCGACCACGACGCCCAGATTTTTGCCAACCGCCAGCAGGTCCTGCAGGATATCGCCGCGTTCTTGAACAAGCGCTATGGCGAGAATACCGTCCGCGTTGAGATTCACCAGGAGTATCGCAATATGGCCGAGAAGTTCGACGGCTACGAGTTCCTGATTGATTATGCGCTTGAGGCAAATCGTGAGGTCGGTATTGAGCCTAAGCCAGTTGCCGCTCGTGGCGGTACCGATGGTGCCCAGCTCACCTTCCGCGGACTGCCATGCCCCAACATTGCTACCGGTGGATATAACGCCCACTCCGTGCGTGAGTTTGTCCCCGTGCCAAGCCTTGAAGTTACCGTTGACCTTCTGGAGAAGCTCGTCGCCAAGTTTGCCGCCCGCAGCTAGCGCCTGCGCTGACCGCGCTGCTTGCTGCTCGCAGCTAGCGCCGTCGCACCCGCATCGCACGCGAGCCGCGCCGACGCACCTGCGCCGCCGCGCCGCGCTCGCACTGCCCGCAACCCGCGCCGCTCGAGCTGTGCACAACCGTTTGACGTGCAGCTTTGCCATTCATAGCTAGATTTCTACCGTCTACGCCCCCGCTCAACCTTGTCAACAAAATGGTGAGCAGGGGCGTAGCATAATTATGAAGGGTCATTGTTCTTTTTTCACGGAGTAAGGGAGGTCGCAATGCTCGCAGTGTTTTTTGGAATTGTTGTCGTTGCGGCACCCGTCATAGCTGCGTTTTTAGAGCACTCGGGAAACGTTGGAATTTCCGAGCGTCGCCACAGCCATCACGATACCTACGTGACTCCCGCCGCGCTCACACGTTCGCTCATTATTGACATGGCATTTGTCAGTGCAATCGCAGTTATTCTCGGCTGGCTTTGCTACGTTAACGTATTTACGCCAAACCCAGATATTGTTATGGCGTTTTTTGCGTCCTTCTCGGTTGTCATGTTTATGGCGTGGTACATCTTGAGTCGTTATAAGGTCTCGCTTTTTGATGACGAGATGGTTGTAGTGCCCTTTGTAGGCTCTGAAATTTCCATCAACTACCAGGACATTAAGCGCATGGAGTGGGTTGGCGGTCGTCGGGGCTCCGGGTTTAGAGATCTTCTAATTTTGACTTCGAATGCGTCAAAGGTGCGTCTCTCGGGTATGATTGGACTAGACCAAGTGTTGCTCAAGATTGATCGCTTTGACGTCTTGGCACATAGTTCAACTAGATAGAAGTACAATGCTGCGACTTAGCTCGTGTCGGCTTAGCTCGTGTCGGCTTGGCTCGTGTCAGCGTAGAGCGTGCTAGCTTGGAGCTGCGTTGGCGTAAGGCTGCGTCTGCTTGGGCTTCGATGCGCGTCGCGTTTGCCCAGCTACGCAGCATGCAGTAACGGGGGACGTTTGTGATTAAGCTTGTTTTATCTGATATGGACAACACGCTGGTACCCTTCGGAAACAAGCGTGTGTCGGACTTCACTCGCAACGCAATTCACACGCTCCTTGAAGAAACAGATATCGCATTTGGCCCTTGTACCGGCCGAGATTACGTTGAGCTGATGCGTCTTTTCAGCCTCGATGAGGCATGTATGCAGACAGGAGTCATGTCTACAGGCAAGCGCGTGCTGTACAAAGGCAAGACTATCTCGCTCTCCGTTTTTGATCATAAAACATTGCAGGGTGTCGCAGATGCTCTTGCTGACGAGAAGAACATGTTCTTGGTCTGCTATCCAGAGAAGACTAATCTCTTTAACCCGGCATATGTTGTCGGCGCGCCTGACAATAAAGACATTCTCGCTGATTACGAGCGTAGAATGGTGTTTGTCTCGGGTATTGTCGACCAAGTCCCAGGCGACGTCGATTTTGTTGCAGCAACAGTTGCGTGTCCGGGAACAGAGGAGGACATGGAGCGTTGTCGCCAAAAGATTGCCGCAGTCTGTCCAGATGTTTACACGGTTTCGGTCATTCCTCAGTGGTTTGACGTGCTTCCCAAGGGTGTGTCCAAGCTGACCGGCTTTGAAACGCTCCTGGAAAGAACGGGCATTTCTCCAGAAGAGGTGCTTGTTTTTGGAGACGGCGAGAATGACGTTGAGATTTTAAGTAAAGTTCCGCACTCGGTGGCGGTGGCAAATGCAATTCCAGAGGTCAAGCAGGTAGCAAGACACCACGTTGGTGCATCTGCAGACGACGGCGTTGCGCATGCCTTGCTTGAGCTGGTACGCGCAACAAAAGCAGGGGAGACTCCCCGTTTTATGATGGAGAACTAGCATGATTAGACTCATTGCATCGGACATGGACGGTACGCTGCTGGACCAGAATTCCGAGGTTCCGCCAGAGACATTTGAGCTCATCGAAGAGCTGTACAAACGTGGCGTTCACTTTGTCGCAAGTTCCGGTCGTCGTTACGATACACTGCGCTGGTTGTTTGAACCGGTTGCGGACAAGATTGATTACGTGGCCTCTCTTGGCACGCAGGTCTATGTAGAGAACGAGGTTATCGACCGCGAGGTTTTCTCGTCAGCTTCTATTCGTAAGCTGTTTGAGTTGACGTCTGAGTTTGACTGCATTCATCTGGTTGTTTATGACCGCACGCATACGTATCTGCTGGACGATCAGAGTTCGTTTGTGCGTGAGCTGGATAAAGACCTGCCAAACGCTGAGCGCGTGTTTGATCCACCTTCACCTGACGTTAGTATCATCAAGGCTGCTATTTGCTGCGATTCCAGGGCTCGCTCCATGGATATGGCCATGATTCTTGAGCGCGAGATGGGCGACAGACTTTCGTTCATGCCTTCTGGAGAGACCTGGATTGACGTGGTGCCTCGTGGTGTGAACAAGGCTACGGGACTTGAGCAGATTCGCAGGTATTATGGCATTTCTCGCGACCAGATTGCTGTGTTTGGCGACTCCATGAACGACTACGCTATGCTGCGCTACGCCGGCACTGCATACGTTATGGACAACGCTCGCTACGCGCTCAAGACGATTGCCTCCAAGGTCATTGCGTCTAACACCGAGCAGGGTGTCCAGAAAGAAATGCGTCGTATTCTGGAAGAGCTGGCGTAAGGATCTGGCGTCGTTTACCAACTTGTTCAGCATGACCATTTGGCGATAATTTCATACCGTTAGCCCCGTTCCTTTCTAGGTTTGATGGACTTATTTCGAGAGTCGAAATAAGGTAGTACAGACAGAAATGGAGAGGAGGGGACACGTATGTCAATTGTCAGCACTAAAGACATTGCATATTCCAATAAACGTGCCGTTATTAAAGCATTGTGCGAGAAAAACGCTCTGTCTCGTGTTGAATTGGCTCGTGAATTATCTCTTTCTCCTAGTACCGTTACTACTATTGTTCAAGATTTGCTTCAGTCAAAAATGGTTGAAGAAAGCTCAGAGCGCGTAGTAACCGCTGGTAGATCAAAGACGCTTCTGCAACTTGCTCCAGAGTTTGGTCTCTTGGGACTTGTTCGGGTTTCTCGCCAGAGTCAGGAACTTGTGCTCGTTGACATGGCTCTTAACGAGTACGCTCGTACCACGCTGTCAGAAGAGGCTCCTTCGGGAGAAACTCTACTTGAAAGTATTAAAACTGCTCTTACAAGGTTTATTGTTGACGGCTCAATTCTTAAGGGAATTGGAGTTCTGCTTGAGGGCGATGTACTTGAATCAGAGCTTTCCGTCATGTATTCAACGGGTCATGATTCGGCAACAATTTCCCTGGTACAAGCGTTAGAGAGTTCCTTCAGGGTAGTGGTGAAGCAATTTGAGCAGAGTGACTTTGCTCTTTCTCAAGTAGAAAGCTCAAACAATATCGAGGATGTTTCTTCATACTTGCATCTCTCATTTGGAACTCGAGTTATAGCTCAAGTTGTCAGCAATAACACCCCTCTTCCTATGAAAGAAGGATTAAACGCAGACATTACTCAGCAACTTGTGAGCGTAGACGGCCTGCAACTTGATAAGTTAATGAACCTTATCAGCACGGTTCAGAGTCTATTTTCTCTTGATGCTGTGGTTGTATCTGTGCCCGAAGAAGATATCTCTACTTCTTTGATTAAGGAAGATACGCTAAATAAGGCGTTGTCTACCCCTGCGTTTTTGGCGCAAAAATTTGCTCAGTTTGAAGCATTTCCAAAACTAATCGTAACAAGAATGACTTCAAGAAACTTATTAATAGATGCTGTTTCTGCTCTAAGGTTTGCTTGTCTTTGTCCAGAAACTGTCCAGCTTTGGAAACGGGTGCTTGTTTCTGGTTGGCGTCCAGCAAGTTCTACGTAGTAAATCGGTAAGACTTACGCAGGTTATGTGCAGGAAACCAGCAAGGCTTGCGTAAGAAGCCAGCAAGGTAGATGTAGGGAAGTAGTACGCTATGTGCCGCGCTGGAACAAAGGTGTTTCTCGACTTTGTCTGCTCATCAAAGTCGTCAACATGGTGCTGAGGCATCTATAGAAGTACGTGTAGGTTGTTTGAAGGAGAGATAGCTGCACTTGCTATCAAACAATGTGTTCCTAAGGAGGAAACATGGTTCAGGGTATTTTGATCCTCTTGGTCTTTGTGGCTGTAGCTGCATTGATGATGACTAAGAAGATCCCAACTCTGCTTGCCCTGCCACTGATGGCCATTTTGATTTGTGTCATCGCAGGCGTTCCAATGTTTGGAAAAGACGGCGACGGAAAAGAAATTGGCTGGCTGACATCAGTATTTGAGGCTGGCACCGTCCGCATGGGCGCCGCAATCATGGCTGTTATTTTTGGCGCATGGTTGGGTCAGCTTATGAACAAGACTGGTGTTACCGAGACAATTATCAAGAAAAGTGCAGAGCTTGGTGGCGATAAGCCCCTGGTAATCACCTTGATTATGTCTATTGCAGTAGCTGTCCTCTTTACTACACTTTCTGGCTTGGGATCCATCATCATGGTTGGCTCAATCGTCCTGCCAATTTTGATTTCTGTTGGTGTTCCCGCAGCTAGTGCAGCATGTATCTTCTTGATGTCATTTACCACTGGTCTGGCACTCAATATTGCCAACTGGACAACCTTCGCAAAGCTTTTCAACCTAGACATTGCTCAGGTTCAGGGCTTTGAGGTTTATCTTGCTGTTGCAACTGGTATTGCAACTTTGATTATGATTGTTGTTGAGTTCAAGCGTAATGGCATTAAGTTTGCCTTCAGCGCTCCAGTTGCTGAGCAGAGCAACTCCAAGCAGCTCACCGGTGTTGCTGGTGGTCTTGCAATGCTTACTCCACTCATTCCTATTGTGCTTGTTGCTTTCTTGAAGGTTCCTGTTACCCCAGCATTTACCGTTGGTATTCTGTGGTGCCTGCTGTTTACCTCCAAGAGCTTTAGCAAGGCAATGAACCTTCTTGCAAAGACTTGCTATGACGGCGTAACCGACGCTGGTCCTGCAATTATCCTGATGGTTGGCATTGGCATCCTTTACCTTGCAGTTACCAACCCAACGGTTAAGGCAGTTCTTAACCCATTCCTGCTTGGCATCATGCCACAGAACCTTATTGCATACATCATCTTCTTTGCGGTCCTCTCGCCATTGGCTCTGTATCGTGGACCTATGAACATGTTTGGTCTTGGTTCTGGTATCGCAGCTCTTATCATTGGCCTGAACACCTTGAATCCTCTTGCTGTCATGGGCGCATTCCTGGCTGCAGAGCGCATCCAGGCAGGTGGCGACCCAACCAACACTCAGAACGTTTGGACTGCAAACTTCTGCGAGGTTGACGTTAACACCGTTACTCGTAAGATGCTTCCTTACCTCTGGGCAGTTTCCATCTTTGGTGTAATTCTGTCTGGTGTTCTGTACTTCTAAGTTCTGACCTTGGGGCGAGAAGACCCTCTTGTTGTGGTCTTCTCGCCTCGTTTTATCTTTGCAGCTGATGGATTGCTGTAAATCAAGGAGGAAACGTGAAAGTTCGTATTGGAATCGACGTTGGCGGAACATTTACTGATGCTGTTGCCATCGACAATGATACGTACGAAATTATCGGCACGGTTAAAACACCTACTACGCACACCGCTGAAGCAGGTGTTGCAGCAGGTATTGTGCAGGTGCTTCATGGTGTTATGGAGCAGCACAACATTAAGCCTGAAGATGTTGTCTTTATTGCTCACGGTACTACCCAAGCAACAAATGCCCTGCTTGAGGGCGATGTTGCACAGGTTGGTATCGTAACGCTTGGTAGTGGTCTTCAGGGAGCCAAGAGTAAGAGTGACACCAATGTTGGCGATATTGAACTTGCTGCCGGTAAATTCCTGCGTACCAAAAATGCTTTTGTAGACACCTCTTCTGATGTTGAAGCTGGCATTAAGAGCGCAATCGAGCAGCTTTTCTCGGACGGTTCAACTTCTTATGTTGCCGCCGAGGCATTTAGCGTAGATGATCCAACTAACGAGAATGCTGTTATTGCAGAGTGCTCTGATAGAGAACTTCCTGCTACGGCTACAAATGACATTTCTAAGCTTTACGGCCTGGCTATTCGTACTCGTACAGCAGTTGTTAACGCTTCCATCATGCCAAAGATGCTTGAAGCTGCAAACATGACTGACAAGAGTAT
This sequence comes from Lancefieldella parvula, assembly GCF_963530955.1. Taxonomy (GTDB): domain Bacteria; phylum Actinomycetota; class Coriobacteriia; order Coriobacteriales; family Atopobiaceae; genus Lancefieldella; species Lancefieldella parvula_A. Next base: position 15,918 of record NZ_CAUSFQ010000017.1, read on the forward strand.
TCGCGAGGCAGGCATTGAGTCACCACTTATGGTTATGCGCTGCGACGGCGGTGTTATGACTGTTGATGAGGTCCGTCATCGTCCAATCCTAACCATTCTTTCTGGTCCTGCAGCTGGTGTAGCTGGCGCTTTGATGTATGAGAAGCTTACCGACGGCCTATTCTTTGAGGTTGGTGGCACTTCTACCGATATTTCTTGCGTTAAAGACGGCAAGGTTATGGTCAAATACGCAGAAGTTGGTGGCCACAAGACGTACCTCTCGTCACTAGATGTGAGAACCGTTGGTATTGGTGGCGGTTCTATGGTGCAGATTTCTGATGGCAAGGCCGTTGACGTGGGACCTCGTTCTGCTCACATTGCTAACTTGGATTACGAGGTATACACCGACGCAGAAAAAATTGTGAATCCACGCCTGGTTGCTGTTCGTCCTCTGGATGGAGATCCTGAGTACGCAGCTATTGAGTGCGATGGTGGACTTCGCGTTTGTTTGACCATGGCTGGCGCTGCAAACCTTGCAGGCTTTGTTCCTGAGGGGGATTATGCATACGGCTCTGTTGAAGCTGCTCGTGCGGCGTGGGCTCCTCTTGCAGAGAATATGGGCATGAGCGTTGAAGATGCAGCAGCTCAGGTCCTTGCTTTTGCCGCAAAGAAGAACGGTGCTGTAGCAGAACAGCTTATGAAAGACTACGGCATGGACCCTCGCACAACCGTTTACGTTGGCGGTGGCGGCGGAGCTTCTACGGTAGTGCCACACTTGGCAAAGACCATGGGTCATACGTTCCGCATTGCTAAGAATGCTCCTGTTATCTCAACTATTGGCGTTGCTCTTGCTATGGTCCGAGACATGGTTGAGCGCAGTGTTACCAACCCAACCGACGATGACATTGTCAGCGTTAGGCGTGAAGCAGAAGCTCGTGCTATTAAGATGGGAGCAGCTCCTGGAACTGTTGAGGTTACGGTTGAGGTTGATACCCAGCGCCACGTTGTCCGCGCGATTGCTGTTGGTGCCACTGAGCTGCGTAGTAAAGACGTTAATGCTACACGTCTGAGTGCAGACGAGCTTAAAAAACTTGTAGTAGAGAACCTTGGCGAGGGTGCAGATAACGTTTCCGAGGTTGCTCACTCTTCTGAGCTCTTTGCTTACACTGCAACCACTACAGAAAAGAAGCTCTTTGGTCTTCTCACCAAGAAACGCACAGCTCTTCGTCTTATTGATTCCGAGGGTGTTATTAGACTTCAGCGTCCAAATGCTGAGGTGCTTCAAGAGACTATTAGCTCTTGGCGCAAGGGAGTAACAGCCCTGGTAGAGGACTTGACCGTTTATAACGACGGTGGAGCCAATCTGCCAAATGTCTATGTAGTAGTTGGCAAGCGCGTCATCGATCTGTCCGGAATGACTTCTCTTGAGCAGATTTTGAGCCTTGCAGCAGTGGAGTTGGGCGGCTATCCGTCCGACGAGCCTGTTATCATCGCTGCTACACTTCGTTTAGGCGATTAAACTCACATGCAGAACGCAGATCACACTTTGGCGAGAAAATCGGTGAGCCTTGAAGTAGAGTCTACTGTTGGCTCTGCTTCGAGGTTTCCGTTTCCAACTCGTGAGCTTGCACGTAAAGAGCTCTCGTGGGATCGCTTTGCTGCTCGAATTCCTGAAGAGGATAAAGAGCGCGTGATTGATTTGGCTTGGTCAAAGGGTGAGCGCGCTGCGCATATGGTGTTTGAAGAATCAAACGGTCAAAGTGATTTCTTTAAAATCTGCAAAGATGCAGGCATGACAATTATAAAAAAAGATATTGATTGTGTGTATGGAAACCAGCGATATTTCAGCGATTATGTTTCTGGTACAAAAGAAATTACGCTCTATGAGCAGTCGTGCGTGCTGTGGGCAAAACAAAATCAACTCGAGCCGCATGAAGCTCAAAATCTCATTCTGATGCATGAGTTTTTTCATGTCTTGGAGACGACGCGACTTGGATTAACCAGCAAAGAATACACCGTTCCGCTTATTACTATTGGTCCTTGTAAGCTGGGAAAAACAGGCATTCACGCACTATCTGAAATTGCAGCACATGCGTTTACCAATACTTACTACGAATTGCTACATAACATTTCTGGCACAGGAGGAAACAATGAATCATAAAGAGATTACCTGGAACAACCTACAGATTCCTGTTGTTGGAAACTTTGATGTGGTCATTATTGGCGGCGGCGTTTCTGGATCTGCTTGTGGAATTCGCTGCGTCAACGAGGGTCTCTCTACACTTATTGTGGACAAGTCAAATCTGCTTGGGGGCTCTGCTACACGAGCGCTTGTGTGCCCTATGATGCCGTCATATGTGCGCCATCTGCCAGTTCTTTCTACCATCGAGCAGCAGCTCTTGGCTTCAGGTGACGCTACGCGTGACGATTACACTACCATGATCTGGTTTGCTCCTGAGCGTTTGGGAGAAGTGTATGAGCAGCTCTACACCACTAAAGGTGGACAAATCCTCTATGACACGTCTCTCGTAGCTGCGGTTCTATCTGATGCCGGTGACGAGAAAACCATCACATATGCAATTCTTGCTTCAACTGAAGGTTTGATTGCTGTATCAGCTCAAACGTGGATTGATGCTTCAGGCGATGCAGTTTTGTCTAGAGCCGCTGGTGTACCAGTTGCAGCTGGTGATGAGGACGGCATCAATCAGGTTTGCAGCTTGCGTTTTACCATGGGTGGAATTGATGTTGAGCGCTATAGAGATTACGTGCTCTCACTTGATGATCACTTCTCGCCATTGGTCGAAGGATATTTCTTTGAGTCCGCGATGGTTGCAGGTAAGAATTTTAAGCTGGAGCCAAAGTTCCGTGAGGGAATTGAAGCAGGCATTCTTGAAGAAGAGGACCTGCGCTATTACCAGATTTTCTCGCTTCCTGGAAAGCCAGGTTGCATGGCGCTAAACTGCCCACATATTGCTAGCATGCGTACAAACACCTCGGGAGCTGCGCGTTCTAACGCAACAGTTGAGGCGCACGCTCGCATTCGCCGACTAGTTACGTTTTTACAGCGCATGATGCCTGGATTTGAGCAAAGCTACCTTATGGAGCAGGCTTCATTGTTAGGTGTTCGTGAGAGCTGGCGTGTTGAAGGTCAGACAATGCTTACCGAGGAAGATTACGTCAACCAGGCTCGATTTGACGACGGTCTTGTTCGCGGCGATTGGTACATTGACGTTCACTCCAATAAGGGCGGACTCTTCCACAAAAACACCTACGAGCAGGGTGACTATTACGAGATTCCATTCCGGTCGATGGTCACCAAACACATCAATAACCTAGGCGTTATTGGTCGCTGCATCTCTACGACGTTTTTGATGCAGGCAAGTGTTCGCATTATTCCAACGGTCACTGATATGGGAGATGCTATGGGCACGGCATGTGCTCTGGCAAAACAGACGTCAACACCACTCGCTCAGCTAGATGGCGTGGCGGTCCGCGCTGAAGTTGAACAACTGAAACCTGTGAATTCATAATTGCCGTTTAAGAATTGTGGAAGCTGTGATAAACTTCTACAGTCACGGGCGATTGGCGCAGCGGCTAGCGCAGGTGCTTTACACGCACAAGGCCGGGAGTTCAAATCTCTCATCGCCCACCATGGAACCTCACGCGGCGCCTTCGGGTGTCGCGTTTTTTCTTAGGAGTGCAATGAATAACCAGGTAGAAAGCGCGTTTTCTGGCGAGAAACCCGCGCAGGCCGACGCTGCCACGCAGGCCGGAGCCACCGCCCAGGCCGACGCAGCTACGGAGTCCGACGCCATCACGCAGACCGGAACCGCTACGGAACCTGTGCGCTCGTTTGACCGCGCGTGGGACCAGATGCGCCCCGTCACCCTTGA
>NZ_CAUSFQ010000018.1:0-19269 GCF_963530955.1 Lancefieldella parvula
CTGCAAGCGCAAGAGAAGAAAATATTGGCGAGAAGACCAATGCTCCTACAAGAACACCAGAAAGAATAAGGAGCTTTGTGCTGTTGTGAAAATACTTAGGCATAAGGATTTATTTCTACTAGGAGGCGACTATTTACTGCTGCATTTTCTTGCGGAGACTAAGTGCAACAAGAGTAGTACCGACTGCTGCAACAATACCTGCTACAGAGCTTGCGTCACCTGTATTAGGCAGAACGCTCTTCTCGCGCCTTGGTGCAGGAGTTTGGGTTGCATCAGAGGCAGGCACAACTGGAGTGGGCTCTGGTTCTGGCTGAGGCTCAGGCTCTGGCTCTGGCTCGGGATTTGGTGCCCATAAGGTAGTTAGATGATAGCGAATCGTAATAGTGTTTGTATCAATATCGTCGGTAACACTCCAGGCAACAATATCATCAAGATTCATATGAACATTGCCACTCTCATCGATAGTATATGGTTTCGACATATCTGGTGTTGCATTGTTTATTTCCTCTTGCGAAAAATAACCTGTTGAAAAACCTACCAGTGTGTATCCCTCACGCTGAACATTGCTGCTAAAAGAAACGCTCTTAAAATCATCTGAAATAGTTGGTGGAATATAATCTTTTCCGTTATAAGTGCCGCCATCTGTTGATACTGAAATGTGGATTTCACGCATTATGCCATCGGCGCCCATATAAGATCCAACTGCCTCTGCGTCACTATCATCATCTGTTGAGGCAGCAGGAGCGGTCGACTCAGTTGTAGCAGTCGCTTCGGTCGTAGCGGCAGACGACTCGGTTGAGGCGGTGGCCTCAGTTGTGGCGCTTGCCTCAGCTACCTCAGTACCCTCAGCAAGAGCTATCGCAGAAAGTACTGGCGAGAAAACCAACACGCTTGCCATAATGCCTGCAATTGCGAGCAGTTTTACGTTGTTGCGCAAATACTTTGACATCTCATATTCCTTAACTCGTGTATTTCAAGAAAAAATTGTTTTTCTTTTTTGAACATGTTTCAACGGATTAGTAAGTATATATGAAAAGAAATCGCAGGTATACTGCTAAAACACCCAGCTAAAGATATTCTTAAAATATCTATAACTGGGTGACAAAAACGTTATTTATTCAGTAATTAAAGCGACTGAATGATTTCTTCTCCGCGAGCATTCTGTGGGATAAAACGAATCTCACGGCGCGGCTCAGCGCCGTCGGATTCCAACTCTTCCTCGGACAGTCTAGAAACATACACATCAAGGGTTCTCTCGCCAATTTGCTCCGCAAATTGCTCTCCCCACTCGATGATAGTTGGACCATCAGACTCAAGCGCGTCGTACAGGCCCGTATCTTCAAGCTGATCAGGGTCGTTTAGGCGATACAGGTCAAAGTGGTAGAGCGGCATGAGAGTGCCTTCGTAAACCATCTCGATGGTAAACGTTGGGCTGGTCACGTCATCCGTGACGCCCATGCCAGCAGCAATGCCCTTAGTGAGCTGCGTTTTTCCAGCTCCTAGATCTCCTGTGAGCACCAGAACGTCTCCCGCTTGCAGGAGTTTGCCCAGAATCTGACCAAGAGCGATGGTCTGCTCTGTAGTGGTAGAGATAAACGTACCAGCTGTCGTTTTTTCTGGTAGGTTGCTTGCGGCAGTATTGCATGTTGTGGTGTCATTTGCGCCAATATTTGCGCTGGTAGAAAGGTTAGTCACACGAGCCTCCTCGAGGGTGTTCCTCAAGCCAATCAGCAAGAAGTCGCAGGTCATCTTTGAGGAACTGCGCCCACTCCTTGCGGTAAATAGTTGATGCGGGATGCATGGTAGGCAGCACGCTAAAGGCGCCTATCTGGTAAAACTTGCCGCGCAGCTCCGTCACGCCCTTATCGGTATGCATGACAAACTGCGTTGCAAAATTTCCCAGGCAGACAATGACGTCTGGCTTAATAGCGCGAATCTGGTCGCGAAGGTACGGAGAGCATTCCTCCACCTCGGCTACCTTGGGATTTCTGTTTGAAGGCGGTCGACATTTGACCACGTTAGAGATAAAAACATCCTGGCGAGAAAGGCCAACTTCTTCTAACAGTGCATCAAGCTTTTTGCCCGATACGCCCACGAAAGGCTGACCGCTTAGATCCTCATTTTTTCCAGGAGCTTCTCCCACAATCATGACACGAGCTGTGGGATTTGGGCCACCAAACACAATGTTGGTGCGTGTTTCCCACAGCGGACATTTCTTGCAATCAGTTATCTGCTTGCGAATCTCGTCAAGCGTGACTGCCATTAGATGTACACCTTATCGAGGCGCGCACCAAAGTTGCAAACTACCTCGTAATTGATGGTCTCGCGAAGGTCAGCCATCTCATCCGAGGTGATTTCTTGGTCGCCGTCTTTGCCGATGAGGGTAACCACGTCACCATGGCGAATTTCGTGTGCAGGCTTATTAGCGTGTGTACCTGCGGTATCAACAGCAATCATAAACTGATCCATGCAGATATTGCCCACCTGGCGGACACGGTCTCCACGCGTCAAAACATCCATGCGGTTAGAAAGGCTGCGCGCAAGACCGTCGGCGTAGCCAATAGGCACCGTAGCTACCTGGATGTTATTGCGAGGAACACGCCACGTCATACCGTAACTAACGCCGTCGCCAACAGCTGGATATATTACGCGCGTCACGCGACCGCGCACGCTCATAACGGGCTGCAGGTCAATGCGGGGAATGGTGAGCTTGCTTGGATGAAGTCCATACAGGCCAATGCCCACACGAACCATATCGAACTGAATATCTTTGTGCAGAACCGTGCCAGGAGTGTTATCAGCGTGAACCAAGCCCAGCTCATAGCCCGCGTTTTTGAGTGCCGTAACCGCTTCAATAAAGCGATTGACCTGCAGGTCAAAGTCCCAGTTGTCGAGCACGTCGGCCGTGGCAAAATGCGTAAACGTACCAGCGCATTCAAGACCCCTGTGGAAATCGATAGAACCGCGCACCTCAAGAAGATCTTCTCGCCTGACGCCAATACGGGTCATACCGGTATCAATGGCCAGGTGATAGCGACCAACCTTATTAGCTGCAGCGGAAGCCTCGCCATACGCAAGGGCAAAGTCAACCGTGTAGACGGAAGGCATAATGTCAAAGCGAACGAGGTCTGGGATGGAAGTAACCGGCGGCTCAGAAAGCACCAGAATGGGGTTATCAATACCGGAACAGCGCAGTTCAACACCCTCATCGACTGTTGCAACGGCAAACTGATCAGCACCCACGGACTGCATGGCTTTAGCGCACTGAGCAGCGCCGTGACCATAGGCGTCGGCCTTGACCACACACATCATTTTGACACCGCGGTTAAGCTGGGCCTTAAACGCCTTTACATTGTGGCGGACGGCAGAAAGATCAATCTCTATCCAAGCCCATCTATCCTGGGGATATGCCGACATCAGGCTCACCTACTCCGCAGCTTCTTCAAAGTCTGTCATAGGGAATGCAATCTGCTCTTCAAGTGCATCGGAGGCAAGGCCAATAACGTCACAGATGTCGCCAGCCATAGCTCCGCGTACACCGAACTTCTCGGCAGCTAGCTGACCTGCGTATGCGTGGACCTCACAGGCAAGTGAGCAGAAGGTTGGCAGGTCATCAACTTGACCAGCAACCTGAGCCAAGCGGCCAGCAATAGTACCAGCAAGAACGTCGCCAGAGCCAGCAGTTGCCAGCGTAACGGGACCAGGCTTTGGCAGCACGGCTTTCTGGACGCCAACGCAGCCAGTTGCGGTTCCCTTAGCAACAATGACCAGCTCAGAGCCACCGTCTGCCCAGACAATCTTGCGGGCAGCCTCAAGCTGACCCACCAGGCTTGCAGGAGGATTGTCTACCTGGTTGACCAGGCGACCAAGCTCGCGACGATGCGGCGTCATGATGAGCGGAGCGGTACGACGAGTGAGCTCGGGGAAATCTGGGAGGTTGTTATTAGTGAGGCGAGCAATGCAGTTGAGTGCGTCGGCATCAACAATAACGGGCAGCTCAGAGTCAAGAAGCGCGGAGGTAACCTTGACGGTTCCGCCAGAGACGCGCATGCCAGGGCCAACCAGCGTAACGGTGCGCATGGCGGCAAGCTGTAGCACCAGCGGAGCTGCTTCCTCGGTAAACACGCCCTCAGCGTCGCACGGAAGGCCAATAACGGGAACCTCTGGTAGCATCATCTGAACGCAGCTGACAATGGCCTCAGGAACTGCCAGCGTAACGTAGCCAGCACCCGCACGAGCAGCTGCCTTAGCAGCAAAAACAGCAGCTCCGGGGAAGCGGCTTGAACCACCAACCACCAATACGGAGCCACGAGAGTATTTATCGCAGTCGTTGAGCTGGGCAGGAACAGAAGCAAGATAATCTTCCAGGTCAACGCGCCAGGCAACAGGATCTGCCTCAACAACCAAGCGCTCAGTCTGCTCGGCCAGAGGAGCCACAACAATGGAGCCGCAAACGTCGCGGCCTGCGTCTGCAATAAGACCGGGCTTGAGCGCAATCATGGTAACGGTAACGTCAGCGACAACACACGCGCTTTCTACCTGGCCCTTCTGCGCAGAAAGGCCACTTGGAACGTCAACGGAAAGCACGCGAGCACCGGACTGATTCAGGCACTCAATCCAAATATCAAACGGAGCACGAACCTTGCCGTGGAAGCCGGTGCCCAGCATGCAATCAAGCACCACGTCAGCCGTTGCCAGCAGGTCAATCAGCTCCTGGCGAGAAGGGCCAACAAGCACGGAAACTCCCGCGCGAACGGCGCGCTGCGCCATCTGACGTGCAAGATCGCCGGAAATCTGATCAGGCTCAAGCGGAGTGACTACCTTAACGTTGCAGTTTCTAGAGCGCAGCGCCTCTGCTGCCACCCAGCCATCTCCACCGTTATTGCCAAGACCTACGAGGATGACAACGTTAGAGATGTCCCCTCCCATGCCAAGGGCCTCTTGAGCAGCAGCGTAACCTGCACGGTGCATGAGCTCAGAAACGCTCACGCCCACGCGTGTCAGCGCAATCTCTACGCGCTTGATGTCCTCAACATTTAGTACCGGCTGCATAACTTACTCCTCGGATTTAACAACATCATCAAAGGTTGTCTCAATTATAGGTTCTTGCACGCGCTCAAGCTCATCCAACACAGAACGAGCTTCTTTGAACGAACGTGCCAGCTCTTGGGCAGCATCTTCCTTTTGATCTACCTTGGGTTTTACGGCGTTGGTTACCGCAACCGCATTGGCTACCGCCACGTCTCTGGTGTACGAGATAGAAAGCGCAATCTCCTGCACGCCCTGCTCAGCCGCAATCTGTGCAGCTTTGCCCGCTAGACGAGCTTGTGGCCTGCCCAGCTGATCTCTCTCAACAGACACATCCTGAAAACCAATACCAGACGAGAAACCCGTTCCTAAGGCTTTGAGCACGGCTTCTCTTGCTGCAAAGCGAGCAGCATAGTGCTCCGCAGGGCGAGCAGTGCGCTCACAATACGCACGCTCGGCATCGGTGAACATACGGCGAATAAAGTGAGGTCGCCTCTCAATTGCCTGCTGCATGCGGGCAATCTCAAGCATATCTACACCTATTCCTGCCAGTGCCATCGTATCCCCTGGATCTATCTGCGCTTAAGCGCTCAGTCTATACTCCTCGAGTGCATCGAGCACAATCTGATTTGCCTGCTGGCAGAGCTCATCGGTTGGAGCTTCTGCAAGAACGCGCACCAGAGGCTCTGTTCCGGAAGCGCGGACCAACACGCGACCATTGCCCTCAAGGAACTTCTCGGCAGCTGCAACTGCGTCGTTGACCTTAGGAGACTGCATAGCAGCCTCTTTGTCGGTGACGCGAACGTTAACCAACTGCTGTGGATATAGTGTAACGGGACGAGTCAGCTCAGAGAGTTTCTCGCGCTCTGCTCGTAAGACCTCCATAATACGGAGGCTGGTCAAGATGCCGTCACCGGTCTTTGCCAGGTCACCAAAGATGATGTGACCACTCTGCTCGCCGCCCAGGCTGTACTCATTCTCGTTCATGCAAGCGTAGACGTACTTATCGCCCACGTTGGTCTTCTCGTAAGAGAGGCCAGCGTCGTCAAATGCTTTGAACAGGCCAAAGTTGCTCATGACGGTGGTAACTACGGTCTGCTTAGCCAGGCGACCATACTTGTTAAGGTAGGTGCCGCAGACGTAGAGGATCAGGTCTCCATCAACCACGTGGCCGCGCTCGTCAACTGCCAGGCAACGGTCAGCGTCGCCATCGTAGGCAAAGCCCACGTCAAGGCCATTCTGGACTACAAAACGCTGCAGCTGGTCAATGTGAGTAGAACCGCAATCAACGTTGATGTTGAGGCCATTTGGAGCGTTGTTGATAACGTGAGTCTCGGCGCCCAGGGCGTCAAAAACAGGGCGAGCAACACTAGAAGCTGCGCCGTTTGCACAATCCAGGCCAATCTTCAGGCCCTGGAGGCTAAAACCGCAGCTCGCAATAAGACTGGAGATGTAGCGGTTGCGGCCCTGCATGTAATCAACCGTGCGACCAATGCTGTCACCGGTTGCCAGAGGAACGTCAAACTCGCCGTCAATATAGGCCTCTACCTGCTCAAGGACGTCCTCATCCATCTTGTAGCCGTCTTTGTTGACCAGCTTGATGCCGTTATCGGTGAACGGATTGTGGGATGCAGTAATCATGACGCCGCAGTCAAAGGCACCGTCAACTACCTCGTAGCTGACGCCAGGTGTAGGAATAACATGCAGCATGTATGCGTCAGCGCCAGAAGCAACCAGGCCCGAGACAAGTGCTGACTCAAACATATAGCTTGACCTGCGGGTATCCTTACCAATGATGATACGAGCCTTACGAGCCTGCTTAGCTCCGTAATACCAGCCAATGAAGCGGCCAATTTTGTAAGCGTGATCGACGTTCAAACCCTCGTTTGCGCGGCCTCTAAAGCCGTCGGTTCCAAAGTACTTCATAAGCGTCTCCTAAGCTGCAAATGTACTGTTGTCGGGTGGAGAGCAACGTGCGCGCGAAGCGCCAGCGAACTACTCGACAGGTGGGGCTTCTCGACAGATGGCGAGAAGAACGTGCGGACTAATGAGTTGCACAAATATGCAAAATGCAACTGTTAAAAGTATACAAAAAAGAGACCTGCTGATATACAACAGGTCTCTTTGTGAGGACTTTTTTGGGTCCAGCGGCCTTAGCGCTTGGAGAACTGAGGACGCTTACGAGCCTTCTTCAGACCATACTTCTTACGCTCGACCGCACGGGAATCGCGGGTGAGGTAGCCGGCCTTCTTAAGGTCATCACGATACTCGCCAGCCTCAAGAAGAGCGCGAGCGATGCCCAGACGAAGAGCGCCGGACTGGCCGTTGATGCCGCCGCCGTCGCAGTTTGCGAGGACGTCAAAACGACCAAGAGTATCAGTAATGCGGAGAGGTGCGGTTGCGTTGTCTACGAGCTGCTGGCGACCAAAATACTGGACTGCCTCGCGGCCGTTAACGTTAACCTTACCAGTTCCAGGAACAAGACGAACACGAGCGACGGCCTCTTTACGACGGCCGGTGCCGGTGTAAACAGCGGTGTTATCTGCCATCGTTTAGCCCTCCAGCTCAATCTTGACGGGATTCTGTGCAGCATGTGGGTGCTCAGCGCCGGCGTAAACCTTAAGCTTCATACCCTGCTTGCGACCAAGAGTGGTCTTAGGAAGCATGCCCTTGACTGCGTGCTCAACAACACGCTCTGGGTGCTTCTCCATCTCTTCCTTGAAGGAAGTAATCTTCAAGCCACCAAGGTAGCCGGAGTGACGCCAATACTCCTTGTGGTCAGCCTTAACACCAGTAAGGACAACCTTGTCTGCATTGATGATGACAACAAAGTCACCAGTATCAGCATTTGGGGTGTACTGTGGCTTGTTCTTGCCACGAAGAATCATGGCAGCCTTTGTAGCCAGACGACCGAGCGTTGCGCCCTCAGCGTCGATGAGCACCCACTTGCGCTCGACTTCGCCAGCCTTGGCGAACTGAGTCGACTTCTTCACTTGACTCCTCCTACGAATTACGAGTTGATAACCCCTGGACGGGTCATCGATGCTTTTTCTTGTCAGAGATTACGGGGCTCTGTGGAAAAGCCTTAAAAGTATACTCCACTCTTTAGCTGTTGTACGCGGGAATTTTTGTTGCTTCACGAATGCAACAATTCATTCAAATTTGACGGGTTTCTCCACATTACAAAGCCGTCCACAGCACAAGAACAACCACTTGGCCTGCTGTGCGATGCATTTTGTTTCGACTTTTTATTTTATGGGGCGAGAAGTGCTGGCGTGCTCGTATGTTTACACCAAGGTCAAAGCTACAGCGTCAGGAGGAAATGATGCGTGACACAGATTTTGTCGCACGTTTGCACCGGAACTTTGCGTTGCTGGGCGGCCAGCTTAAAACCCGCTTCAAGAACCATGTTGTTCTGAGCACCTCGCTTGCTTTGTTTGCGGCGCTTTTGCTGGTAATTCCATTTTATGGTTGCTCACCAGCCGCTTCTGAGAACGCTCAGGGCAGCTCAACTGCTCAAACGGAGGCGCAGAAAGACGAAGCTCCAAAGGGAACAGTTAAGGCAACATCGTTCTACTCGCCAACCCTTGGTCTGGACTGGAACTATGACGTCTACCTGCCCGCAGACTACGAGTCCAATCCCGATAAGACCTACCCTGTTGTGTATATGCTGCATGGACTGTACGGCAATCACCGCAATCTGCTGGAGCGCTTTGATTCGTCCGCCATGCTTGACGAGGCCATTCAAACTGCTGGTCAGGGAGCTATCGTAGTCTTTGTTGACGGCTTTAACAGCTTCTACATTGACTCCGTCGATCGCGGTCTCAAGATGGAATCCGCCATTATGAACGACCTGGTACCTTACATTGAGAGCACGTATCGCGTGTCAAAGGACCGCAAAGATCACGCAATCGGCGGCATTTCTATGGGCGGTTATGGTGCGGCACGATTTGTTTTGCACCACTCCGATTACTTTAGCAAGGGCATTCTGCTCTCGCCTTCTGTCTGGACAACTCTTGCTGACGACAACTTTATTTACACGTCTCAGCACGCCTTTAGCGACGGCACCACCAGCTGGTCATGGGATCTGTACAAGCAGCTATTCCCAACCCAGTATCTTGGTGAGGTTGATCCAAGTCAGGTTTCTTTCTTTGTGGCAACAACTTCCGACGATGGCGTGGTGCCTGTTGCTGACGTCGACGCCTTTGTTGAGCAGCTCAAAAATGCTGGCATCAACGTTGATTATCAGCGCGACTCCGGCGACAACCACAACTGGAAGTACTGGTCCAGGGTTGCTCCAACTGCGTACGCTTGGGCGCTCGACCAGTTCAAGAGCGCAGACAGCAAGTAAGCGCTGACGGCGCGTCGGGCGGCGTGGCCGTGCGGGCCCGGGGCGGCCGCGAGTGCACCGCGAGTGAGCCGCGAGTGAGCCGCAAGTGAGCCGAGCCGGGCCGCGGATATGCGTGTAACAACGCTGTCCGCGGTTACTTTTTTGCCAGAACTGAAGTATTATCAGCGTAGATAACTTGCGCCGCTTGGCGGTGCTACTCAAGCGCCGATTGCGGCGTCGCAAACCGAGGAGCGACTATGCCCAGCATCTACACCGTCACGCTCAACCCCGCTCTGGACAAGACCGTCCAGGTGCCAAATTTTGCCGTTGACCAGGTAAATCGCATCATGTGGCTCAGACAGGACGCGGGCGGCAAGGGCATCAACGTCTCCAAGGTTATCGCCAAGCTGGGGGGAGAATCTACCGCTATCGCCGTTCTTGCAGGTCAAACCGGCAAATGGATCTCTGACATGCTTGGCGAGAATAACATCAAGGTCCAGGCGATTTCCGTTCCCGGTGAGACGCGCACCAACCTTAAGGTTGTCGACACCGAGGGCGGCACCAATACCGACATCAACGAGCCTGGCCCCGAAGTCACCGATACCGTACTTGACCAGGCGCTTGCTAACGTGATTGCCAAGACTTCCGTCGGCGACATTGTGGTTCTCTCTGGCAGTCTCCCCCGCGGAGCTGCTGCTGATACGTATGGCCGCTGGACTCGCGCCTTGCGCGACGCCGGACTGAAGGTCTACCTGGACGCCGACGGCGCAGCCCTCTCAGCTGGCCTTGAGCAGAAGCCATATTTCACCAAGCCAAACGATCACGAACTGTCTGCCATGCTTGGCCGCGAGCTTACCGACGTGGACGCGATTGCCGCTGCCGCTTCCGAGATTGTTGCTGGCGGCATTGACACGGTCTGCGTCTCCATGGGCGGCAACGGCGCCGTCTACGCTACGGCCGACGAGGTTTGGTATGCAGGTCCAGTAAAAGTCCAGGTAGGAAGTACTGTCGGTGCCGGTGACTCCGTTGTGGCAGCGCTGGCCTTTGCAGATGCACAGGGTTTCTCGACAGAAGACGCACTGCGACTGGCTATGGCCACGGGCGCCGCGAACGTCATGGAGAGCGGAACTCAGGCGGCGGAGCGCTCGGTTGTGGATTCGCTTATCGAGAAAGTGCAGCTCACGCGCTTGCGCTAGCGCGCGGGATGCGAGCGCACGGGGTTTCTCGCCAGGTGCGCCATAACAGCATGCGCGCCTAAAAAGTGCAAAGAATCTGTATTTTGAATACAGATTCTTTGACAAAATCAGGCAAATCCACCGATTCTTTTACGCTTTTAGGCAAAATTTACAGAATCTTTGACGAAATCAGGCGCGTGAAAGATAGACTACGTGGTCCTAAATTTTGAGCCTAAAAACTGCATCATGTCTGAGTGAATTTACTCAGACATGGCGAGAAAAACCGGCAAATAGCTCTGACATGGCGCGCTTTTCCGGCAAATGGTTCAGACATGCCGAGAAAATCAGGTGCACTTCAACGCAGGCCACACACAATCCAACGCAGGTCACGCAAACCCCAGCGCAGGCCACGCGAGTGCCTGCCGCCCTCACTCTACTCGATAAAACTTTTAATCTCTTCGAGGCGCTCAAGTGCGACTTGGCGGCCTGTCAGGTACAGAGACAGTAGGGCCTCACCGGACTTCTCGTTAACTTTAACTTCAACTGGCTCGGGAGGCAGAAGCACCAGCACTCTACCCTCTTCCTCCAGTTCAAAGAGCTGTTTGCGCTGATTCATGTAGCGCTCGGCGCGAGAAGCCAATGCGGCTTCAAAGTATGGATACGCGGAGTAGAGCTGCGAGCGGATAGCGATCTGCTCGTTGACGTCGGTTTTTACGAAATCCCTATCCTGCGTAATAATGACCAGCGCTTTCTTTGCCGGCTTGTGGTCGGGAATGTCAACCGCGCGTTCCGCTATACCGTCGGGTAGACCAAGCGCGGCCGCAAACGGAATTGAATCGGTAGTTCCGCCGTCCAAATAACGATGTCCATCCAGCTCAACCATGCGAGAAACCGTTGGCATCGACGCAGACGCTCGGACCATGGTCACGTCTTCCGGAAACTTTTTTACGTGCAGATACGCCGGCGTGCCAAACGTAACGTCGGACGCCACCGCGTACATCTGCATGGGATTTTGATTGAACGCCTCGTTATCGCAGGGGTCCAAATGGTTTTGGATCTCATCGAACATAAAATCCGCACCCGCAATATTGCCAGTAGTAATCAGTGAGCGAAGCGAAAGAAAGCGAGGGTCGTCCCTAAAGGCCAGCATAATGCGCATGGCGCGACCCATCTGCTTGGACCTGAAGCTCACGGCGTTGATAGCACCCGCGGAAACTCCCCACACGCTCTCAAAGTTAGTGACGCCTTTCTCACGAAGCACATCAAGGATTCCAGCGGTAAAAATGCCTCGATAGCTGCCTCCCTCTAGCACAAGCGCAGTTGAAGATAGGTGCGCGGACGCCTGTTCCACGTCGCCGTTCTGAGAGAATTTTTGCTGCTGGTCTTCCATAACAACCTCCGAACTTTGTTATTCAGAGTGTACCCAATTTCTGCCTGGCCGCCCAACCGGTTTTCCACACAAAAAAGCGCCTGGGGTCAGGCGCTTTAGTGATGCGATATGCGTGCTACGCGCAGCAAAGCCGCGGGTTCTTTTTACTTGCGAACCTTACGAGAAGCAGCAACAAAAACAAGGCCGCTTACTGCAAGAACAGAAGCTGGAACTACAACATCTGCGACACCGGTTGCAGGAAGTACGGACTTCTTCGCTGGTGTTGGTGCAGGCGCTGGTGCAGGCTCTGGCTCTGGTGCTGGAGTTGGATCGGGGGTTGGAGTTGGAGTTGGATCGGGGGTTGGAGTTGGAGTTGGATCTGGATTAGGAGCTGGGTCAGGGATACGCACAAAGTAGACAGAAATAACCTCATCGAATGGCTCTGCTGTAACCCAGTGGCCCTTAACGGTAACAGTGCCATCGCCGTTATCAATGATGGTCTCACCGTCAGCGTTACCAACCATAAATCCGTCTGGAATTGGGTTAGTGATATCAGGAAGGAAGTATGCTTCCTCAGGAGCATATGGATTATTCGTTGGATCCATGAGCTCCTCTCTGGTTGGTGCAGGAATAGGAGTTATGCCAGTAGTAGCAGTAGCACCGGTGGTGCTTGTAGGAGCAGGCGCTGTGCCCTCTGCCAGCGCAGATGCTGGAGCAAGTGCCAGCGCGGCTACAAGAGCAGACGAAGCTATACATACCTTTAAGTTCTTCATGTGGCTTTTGCGCAAATTTTTATGCACCAGACGGGTGATCAGATACACAAGAATTTTTAGCGCATTCCTTTCTGATATGGATTATTTAGTTTCTCCGTAAGCAGATACTATCATATACATACTGAACAAATGTCGCGTCTGGTCGACATATTCCGTGAACGCACAAAAATTTAAACGACCTTTAAAACTATTTTCCAAAAGTTTGATAACATTTCTGCAGGTAAACTATTACGCAACCGAGAGTTGACAAATTTCCAACTCAACTTGGTGGTGTGCAATCAGGGGAATTTCTAAAGTAATAGTCATCACATGTGAATCACACCACATCACCAACAGAAAGGAACAACCATGTTACTGAGCGAGAAAATCATGAGCCTCAGAAAGCGTAATGGTTGGTCACAGGAAGAGCTTGCACAGCAGCTTGGCGTTTCAAGACAGTCAGTTTCCAAATGGGAGTCAATGGCTTCCATGCCTGATATTCAAAAAATCATGGCCATGAGCGAGCTCTTTGGCGTTTCTACAGACTACCTGCTCAAAGACGAGCTTGAAGAGCTTCCAACTACTGCTACCGCCGCTGATTATGTAGCGCCAGCAGAGCAGAACAATTTTTCAGCCCCCACAGGCTCCAGTAACTCCGATGTTGCGAGCCCTTCCACGAGTACTCCTGCCAACACCGACGCATCTACCAGCAAAAACGTTCGGCCACAGCTCAGTGTATCTCTTGAGACTGCTATCGAGTACCTGGATACAGTCGCACGCACTTCTCGCCCCATTGCGTTTGCAATTACCCTCTTTATTCTGGGCCCCGCGCTTCTTGTTTCGCTTGCTACATACAGCGAAGATGCAATCTATTTTGATCCAACACGCATTTCTCCAGATGCACTGAGCATCACGGGCGTTTGCATTATGGTGCTCTTTATTGCCGCCGGAGTTGGCCTATTAATTCTCCAGGATATGAAACTTGCAAAGTATAAGCAGTTCAAGGAGGCTTCTCTTGAGCTCCAATACGGTGTCGAGGCTGCCATTCGCAGGCGCGCTGAGTCCACAAGCTCACTACGATACATTCAGCAGGCTACGGGCGTCTGTCTTACCATTCTGAGCGCCATCCCCTTCCTGATTGCTTCGTACTTTGGAGCGGGACTCACCTTTGCCCTTGGCTTCTTTGTTGCAGCAGTCCTAGTTTCACTTGGTGTTTACCTGCTCATTTACTCTGGCATTCTCAAAGACAGCTATAGGATTCTTCTCCAGGAAGGTGAGTTCTCCCATGACGAGAAGGACGGCAAACTGGGATATAAGAAAGCAGTATCGAAGTACAGACCAGTTTCAAAGGCATACTTTAGTGCAGTTTCTCTGGTGTATTTTGGCTATAGTTTTATAACCAAAGACTGGGGAAGATCTTGGATTATCTGGCCGCTCTCCGCATTTCTCTATCACGTTGTTGTGAGCATTTTAGCTGCTATGAAGAAGCAGTAAACGCTCACTTGGCCACGCTTGCAGAAGCACTGGTCAGACACATGCAAGTCTTAAACCAAGGGCTCGATCTTCTCGCAAGATCGAGCCTTTTTGTGTGATTGATCGCCAAGCTCCTAGTAAGTTACATAGCTCACTCTCTACAAAATCTTTATTATGCCGTCTGTTAAAAAAGGACTGACTCCAGAAGAACCCTGGAATCAGTCCCTTATTGTGACGTAAATACTAACAAGCTTAGAAGCTAAGTTTATCTACTTGCTATCGCTGACTTCTTGTAGAAATAAAGCGCTGCACAGATAGATGCAAGTAGCAAAAGCACAGCACCTACACTAATAAATGGCGTAATTCCCATACCGTCTGTACTTGGGAGGACGCTGAGCACGTGGTTGTCCACATCAATCTGGAACCAGTGGCCATTTGCTGGATCAACTCCCTGATGATCGGCGCTAATTGCCCTACCATCTAAGGTGATGTTGCCTGAAATATCAACAACAAGTGTCAAGTCATTGCCAAGCTTTTGATGACCCGATGGGACCTTAGTCTCTCGGATGATATATGTTCCTGGCTTAAGGTTAGAGAATGTAGCTTTTCCATTACTGCCAGTTGCAGTAGCAGCTGAAACAACTGTTTCTCCATCTGCAGCAAAAACCGTAAATTCTGCCCCTGAAAGAGGTGTCTTTACGTTGCTATCATTACTTGCTGTTTTATAAATAACCAAGTCATATGTTCTGAATGTGTTGGTAATGGTGTTTACTCCATCTACACTACCAGTGAGATTTCCAGATCTATATGAGCTATACACAATTGGCGCACTGTATGACGTGTCATATCCTTGGATTGCACTAATCTCAGCAACTGACCAGGTAGCGTCTCCAGCAAGGTTTCCTGGAACAATAACGCTCTTTTTCCAGTTATTGCTCGCGTCCAGTGTGATTGGATCACCATAGTCTTCTTCATTTGGATTTCCATTTACCGTCACAGTTTTTTTAACCTGTACGGTAACAACTTTATCCGCGTGATCAGCCGGTTCATCTCCAACCCATTTTTTCTCGATTGTAATCTTAGAGACAGGAACCTTCAGAGTAGGACGTTCATAAGGCGAGTTTCCGTTTTCTTCTGAAACAACGGTTCCGTTAACAGTTTTTTGCTGGGTAAAATCAACGGATGCTGTTGTATTTGAATACACAGAATACGATCCGTCTGGATTCTCAACAACGTTTTGATCTTTTTCTTTTCCGTTAGCAGCATCGGCTACTGAATCCAGAGCTTTTTGCGTAGGAGTAACCGTGAAACTTACCGTATAGGTAACATCAGGCTCAAGCTGACCAACACTAGAAAGATCCCAATCAACTGTATCTCCCGTAATTGTTGCCTCTGGAGCGCCGGTCCACTCAGTAACTACTCCGTCTTTATCAGTCTTTGTATAGGTAAAAGTAGTTGGATTACCGTTGATATCTACAGGAGATACCATATCAGTAAGGCCGTCTTTGATAGAGACATTTGTGTAATAAGTCTGCTTCTTAATATCGGCGACAATAGCTGCAAACGCTCTATTTAAAGCATCTTTGTCCGTTGCAGAGTGATAGTAATTTCCTGCCGGTGCATCATAAGCATACTCAACAAGACTCTGCATACGAGTAACATTGCCAAAAGCGCCTACTGCATATAATTTGTTTCCCTGATCAACAACTGCTCTTGCATCATCAGTGGCGGCATTATAAGAATTGCTAATATTAGTTTCTGATCCCGTTCCGTAATCATAGCCGGTTCCAAGAATATAGCGCGAACTAGCAATGTATGTGTAATTTGTTGAAGTGCCGTTATAAAACGTAGGGTTACCGTCTGAAACAAAAATGACATACGTTGGATCGCTATCGGCACTTTGCGCAACTTCCAATGCAACCTTCATTGCATCTTCCCAGTTAGTGCCGCCATATGGCATATTATAACGTTGACTAAGCGGCGTAACAATGCTATTGATTTTGCTCTTAAAGTTAGACGAATCTGATGTCCAATTGCTTCCACCAAAGCTTACTTTGTTTGCAGTGGAATCAAACGTAACTAAAGACATCTGAATTCGATTAGGATCATCAGAGCTATTAACGCTCATCAATTCATCAGTCAAAGCATTTACAGCCTCTTGAGCAACCGCGAGACGTGACCGGCCATCAGACCTCAAATCCATACTGTTCGACTTATCAAATACAACGACAACGTTAGCTCGAGTTCTTTCTACGCTAGATTCAGATTTGCCAGTTACCGTCAAAGAAAGTTTATAGGAGCCATCGCCATTAGGTGTAAGTGTTTTTGTATGTGCAGGAGGCTCAACCGCTAAAGCAGGGGTTGAAAATACTACACAAAAATATCCAATAAAGGCTATGGCAAATATAGCTAAAGCCCTCAGAAAACTAGTTTTCTTTTGACGCAACCTTACCATTGAATCTCCTATAAGCAAATGATCTATGTTTATAGCTAAGAACACTTACTTCAATGTAATACGCATAGACCTACGTGACGATTATAATAGATTTATAGCTATAAACACAGCATTTGTGTCCATCTAACACCTATATTCCACAACATTTTCTTATTTGAAACTAATTATTCTGAAAAAAGTTTTATTTATTTTTTCTCGATAAAACCTTTGTACGTGTAACAACTAAGACTGCAATGCTGACAATTATGCCCGCAAAAACAACACCTAAAAGAGCGAAAAGTATTGAATTTTGTTTTATATCCACTGGAGAGTCAACAGAATGATTAACCAATTTATTTTGATCTTCCCACTCAGAAGGAACTTCTGTACGTTCTGCATGCACTAATAGCCTATGAGTATTAACTCCATAAGGGGTGCATGTTACAAGCGTTACTTGGTCTTTTCCTGGCTCAATAGAAAGGCTATTCACCTGATTAGGTAGAACTACTTCTGTAGAAGTTACTCTATACGCACAATCCTCTCCAAGTACGCGAATAATAAACCAATCGCCTACTTGAAGCTCCTCAAGTCGATCAAATATCTGAGCTGTGGGAAGACCAGTATGACCAGCTAAAACAACGTGCGTTGACTCTCCGCCTATTGGTACAGAGGTATTTACCACGTGACCAACGCCGTGTTGTAACACATCATCGGTGGTAAAGTGATAAATAGGAAGATCTACTGAAATTTTAGGGATAATAAGTTCCCCCATAACACCATCATTTGCAATATTCAGTACTTCTCTATATTCAGATACTCCTGGCATAGACGAATTACTATCAAAGGGGTCGATTACTCTAGAAACGCCATCACGAAGACGCTTATTAAATTCTATTGCCCTTTCCTTTTCAGCAGAAAGGTCAGTACTTGTCATTGCGACTACGGTGCTTTCTTGTGTAGCACTTACCTTATTTTGAGCAAGCTGATTAAGCCAGCTGCTTACAAACGGATAGCTAATTAGCACAATTCCAGCAATTAGAACAATGATTGACGTAATAAGCCACGTACGTGCATGCTTCTTTTTTGTGCGAGCTTCATGTAAAGAATCAAGAGAAGCAGGAGAATCATTTGATTCTCCTGCTTTCATTACAGCCATCATGTGTTTTGGTTTAGCCATAGTTAAAAGTGATGGTAGAACTTTTATGCGCGCAACTTCCTGGAGTACACAATGGCGCCTACACCAGCAATAAGCAGAACAGTTCCAATAGCGGTAAACATAAAGGTTCCTGCATCACCGGTTACTGGCAGAGCAATCTGCTTGTTATCGACAACGTTGGTTTCATTAACCAGATAGTTATTCTCGACATCAGTTGTAGCTGGGTTATCAGCAGTAGCAGCAGTATCACTTAGGTCAAATTCGATGTCATTGACTTTGACGTATCCAGCAGGGACACCAGTCTCTGAAATCTTGTAGTGACCTGCAGCAAGGCCAGAGAAGTAGACATAGCCGTTTGCGTCAGAAGTAGAAGTGAGTACGGTGCCGTTGTCAAGCGTAAGGGTAAAGGTAGCACCTGGAAGAGGGTTGCCATCTGGATCAGTCTTCTTAAAGACATAACCATAGGTCTTTACCGTAGTTTTACTATTTGGCTTAGCAGTTCCGCCATCATAAGGGTTAGGGTTAAAGGTAACGGTAGCGGTGTTACCGGTTACATCAGTAGCGCTATGAGAGAACGCATCAGAAGTAAGCTCTGCCTCATAAGTAATCTCAATTGCCTCACCAGGATGAGCAAGAACATAGTCTTTAGAGAACTCAAAGGTGTAGCCAGTAGCGGATGCTGTCAAAGTATAGTCAACGCCTGATGCAGCTACCTGGCCGTTAATTTTAATAGTATCAGTCTTGATTTTAAGACCAGCGGTAGGAGTATCACCAATGATAAAAGTTGCGTTCTCAGAGTCTGCTGGATAGTTAGGAACAGCAGTATTGACCTTAAACGGAACGCTGTCACCAACACTATACTTATCAGTGGACTCCTTGTACTGAGAACCAACAGTCTTCTTAATAGTTACTTCAGTCTTCTTAACAGCGATAGGAGCAACGGTACGAGGCTTGTATGTGCCGCTATCAACCTTAGGAGTTACGTCAATTACCATATTCTGGTAAACGTGAGTCTTGCCACTTGTAGAAGTAACACGAACAAGATAGTAGCCACTTCCAAGAGTCAACTCAGCGGAACCATTGGCGCCAGCTGTTGCAGTAGTAGTAGCTGTACCTGCAGTAACTGCGCTCGCAATTGCAGCTGCAGCATTTTGCATATCGGTGCCCTGAGTAAAGGTGTAGCCATCAGTGGCAACAGCTGAAATCTCGGCGATTGTATCGTAAGCAGCTGGCAGATTGTTAGCCATCGTATACGTTAAGTTGTTTGAGGCATCAATGTCTGCATCAGCGATTAGATACGCACTTACAACATCTCCAGGCTCCAGACTAGTAATGGTGACCTTGCTGTCAGCGACATCATTAGCGCTTGTTGGAGCAGCATAAGCTTGAACTGGAACCAGTGAGTAAATTAGAAGAGCCGCTGTAAAAAGACAGCAAATCTTACTAAAAATACCCTTAGCTAGTGATTTCATTCTTTTCCCTTCTGTTATATAAAACTAAATATAACACAATTCTATACAATATTAACTTATATTTGTAGATATTTATATAT
>NZ_CAUSFQ010000019.1:0-18019 GCF_963530955.1 Lancefieldella parvula
TTTCTCTTTACGCGAATGCGCAGGTGAGAGTCTTCTTTTCTGCGGCACTTTCCGTCGGGTCACCCCGCCTGGCCGTTAGCCAGCATCCTGCCCTGTGGAGCCCGGACTTTCCTCGTAGCACCCTTCCAATTAGCTGGACGGGCACTCCGCGGTTGTCTGGTCCACTTTGCATGGGCGATTGTATCACGTTCATAAGGCCAGAAGCTCCGAAGTCAAACAATCTCCAAGTAAATGAGATGTTGCGAGGGCACGGGTTTCTCGCCACACGCTGAGTGGCGAGAAGGGTGTGATTTGGTACGTCGTGTTCATGAAAAGCAACAGCTGCCTCTTTGAATGCTGCTATGATGGATAGGCTTACATACGAAAGGACTAGCATGGGACTCTTTGATCTTTTCAAGAAATCTTCCAAGGAAGCCACGCCAGAGGCTCTTGTTGTTTCTGATTACACTGCTAAAACAATTTATGCGCCAGCAAGCGGAAAAGTTGTTGCGTTAGAGAACGTTCCTGATCCTGTTTTTGCAGGTGGCATGCTTGGACAGGGTCTGGGTATTTGGCCTTCTGAGGGTGTTGTGTACGCGCCAGTTTCGGGCACTATTACCGCAACTACTCCAACTGTTCACGCCTTTGGAATTACTGCCGATTCTGGCGAAGAGGTTTTGATTCACGTGGGCGTTGATACGGTTGAGATGAAGGGTGACGGCTTCACTGCTCTTGTCGAGCAGGATCAGCGTGTTGAGGTTGGTCAGCCGCTCATGACGTTTGACCTGGATAAGGTTAAGGACGCGGGTCATCCCGAGGTAGTTATTCTTGCTATCACTAACTCTAGCGAGTACAACAATGTAGAGATTCTTGCCGCAGCAGACCAGCTGGTTTCTGCTGGCGAGAAGGTCTGTGTACTCGCATAACTGCGGCACTGCAGTTGCTCCATGTCTGACACATCCTACAAGACAATCAAACTGGGCTTTGTTGCGGAAGGTCTCTTTGAAGACAGAAAGAGCCGCTTCATAGCCCAGCTTTGTCATGTAGAAACAGAGTCAGAAGCGCAAGAGTTTCTCGCCACGGTAAGAGCAAAGCACTACAATGCTCGCCACAACGTTCCTGCATGGATCTTGGAGGACGGCACGGAGCGTGCTTCCGACGACGGAGAGCCTTCCAGAACGGCGGGAATGCCGGTGCTGGAGGTATTGCGCGGAGCAGGGCTTAAGAACGTCTGCTGCGTTGTCACGCGCTACTTTGGCGGAACGCTTTTGGGACCTGGCGGACTTGTTCGTGCGTATACGACGGCAACTCAGGAGGCTTTGGCTGCTGCTGAGGAAGCGTCTGCTGTTCAGGAAATGCTGCAGGTTGTGAGGGTGGAGTTGTCGGCCCCGTATAACCTGTATGAGCAGATTCAGCGCTTGGTCTCAGATACCGGCGGCAAGATTATAACGGCAGAGTTTGGAGCGGACGTTTTTCTCGCCATAGACTTTAGGTGCGGAGAAGAAACGGCGTTTACGGATGCGCTGACAGAGCTCAGTGCTGGAAAGATTACAGCCGAGGTCTCCGCGGCACGTTTTGATCTGTTCTAGTGGGTTTAATAAACCTAGCCTCAATAAACCAAAAAATACCGAATAAAAGAATAGTAAGGATTGCGTAGCCATTTTCTGGAAGCATGCCTCTGGAATCGCAATACCAGATCAAGAGGAAAAGAAATATAACAATAACCCGTAAAATTATACGTTCCTTTGAAAAATATTTCATTAAAACCTCCTAAAATAAGATAAGGTTTTTCTTATTTCAGTATACACTAACAAGGCCGGCACAGAAAATTCTGTACCGGCCATAGGTGCTTTTATGTGCGTGCTTAGCAGGCTGCGGTTGCGCGTACCTTACTTGCGGTTACGGCCACCAAGGGAGTAGCCAAGGTTCTCCCAGAAATCAATCTGGACATCTTCGCCCTCGTCCCAAACCTTGAGCAGGTCCTCTGGAACGTACTGACGACGAACATCAGCCTCGCCACCGTAGAGGCGGAACCAGTCTGCGCTCATGATGAGGTAGCCGTCCTTACCGGAATCCTTGCCCCAGCTGTTCTCAATGCGCCACTGCTTAGCCTTGCCGTCCTTATCAAGCTCAACGCCCTGGAAGGTCATTGCGTGGGTAAGGGAAGTCTCATAGTTCTCAATCATTGCCTCGCGATCCATGTCAAAATCAACGCCAAAGAGGCCGTTGTAATCCATGGTGTCGGTTGAGAGAACGTAGTTGAAGTCCTCATTGTGGCGAGGGAACTCCTGCATAACGTCGCAGGCCATGCAGACAGGATTACCATCCTTCAAAGAAGCAATGGTAGCTGCCTCAAGAACCTCTGGCTCAACGTTCAAGAAGCGAGTCTTAATGCCGCCTAAAACGGTATCGATGAAGGTTGGGTGATACACCTTGCCGTATGGATACTTCTTGCTTGGAACAGAAATGAGCTGGACAAAGCCACGAGGATCAACGCCACAATAGCGCTCAGCAAACTCAAGAGGAGTAATGCCAAAGTCGCGAAGAATCTGAGTGCCTTCCTCGTCCTTCTCGCCGTCCTTTTTGTCAGAAGCCTTTTTAGGCTCAACAGGGGAGAGCTTTGCCTTATCTACCTGTGCGTTTTTGCCAACCTTGCACTCAAAGTCAAAGGTCAGAGGTGGCTCGCCAAGGCAGACGGAAAGGATCTGGTGGAAGCCCTTGAGTTGCTCCTGCTTAAGCGCACGAAGTTCATCCAGAGACTTGCCAGCTGCGTATGCTGCGCGAAGCTCGCTAGCACTCTTTCTGAACAGGCGGTCAATGCGCTCATCCATCTGTGTAGAGTTCTTGGAGCAAGCAGTCTCTGGCATAGCATCCTTAGGAACCAGGCCGTACTTCTCAACCAAGCTCATAGCAAATGAGTAGTAGCCACCATCGCCAATGCCCTCGGTCAGAAGCGTGTGGACAACACGAGAATCGGTTGGCTGGTCAGCGGTCTGAATGATGTACTCAAGTGCAGAGTTTGCCTTCTCAAGCTTGTCGTAGAACATGCCATATGCCTGGCTGAACTCAAAGGTATCAACGTCAAGCTTCTTGATTGCCTCCTGGCGAAGCACGTTGAAAGAAGAGAACATCCAGCAGCGACCGCTCTGACGCTGGTTAGTGACGTCGCCCGTCTTTGCAACAGCAACACCATAGGTATCGGAGTAGGTACGCATGGTGGTGATGTCGCGAGCAGCTGCGGAAACACCCATAGAGGTTACGGAATTGCGAGCAACGCGGTTAGCGCGGTCTGCACTAAATGCAGCGGTTTCCTCGTTTGCCCACTGTGGATTTACGGTCTGATCAGCCATTGCGGCTCCTTTTGTTTGTAGCGTTTAGAAAAAACCTGGCGAGAAGACCGATCTTCTCGCCAGATGGTTTGTACCTTAGCGAAGCATTGCAAGAGAGCCCATTGGGTCCCATGGCTCGAGGACGGTTGCTTCCTCGGTCTCAAAGGTCTTGAGCTGCTCAGGAGTGAGGTATTTCTTGTCAACAACAATCTGGTAGACGTACTCGTCAAACCAAGGGTCAGAGATGGTATCAAAGCCATCGCGACCGTGATCTTTACCCCAGCTATTCTCAACCTTCCAAAGGGTAGTGTTGCCTTCTGCGTCAAAGTTAACACCCTCAAGAACCATAGCGTGAGTCATCAGAGACTCGCCGTAGTCAAGGCGTTCTGCACGGTCAAGTGCGCCCTCAACAGGGAAGCCAAAGAGGCCGTCAACGTCAAGTGCGCGAGTGTCCATGATGCCCTCTTCACGAAGGTAGGACTGAGCAACGTCGCAACCAAACCAGACTGGCAGGTTGTCCTTAAGCTGAGCCACAGCAAGACGCTTGAGCTCAGGAATCTCCAGGTTGAGGTAACGAACGCCGCCACCCTCAACAACGTTGCCCAAGCGAGAAACGGTGTAGGTGTGGTTGAAAGGCTTATCTGCGGTTGGTGCAGAAATGATTGAGATGTAATCATCAAGATTCATGTCAACAGTCTCAGCGAAGAACTCCTGAGGAGTAAAAGTGCCAGAAAGGGCGAGGTTGTCGTCCTTATCGCGCAGGCGTACCTCAAAAGATACAGGAGGCTGACCCAGGCAAGTTACCAGCAGCGTGTAGACGTCCTCCATCATCTCTTTCTTCATCTCGCGCAGAGACTCAAGGGATTCACCAGCTGTTGCGGTCTCACGAAGACGCTTTGCAGCACTACGAAGATAGCGGGTAAGGTACGCGTCCATCTCGTGGGTGTTGCAAGAGTTAGCAGTCTCTGGCATAGCGCTCTTTGGAACTACACCATACTTCTTTACAAGGCTCTTAAACATATCCCACTGGCCACCGTCGCCAATTGGATCGGTGAGCAGGAAGGATACAAGACGGCCATTCAGAGGCTCATCAAGGGTGTCCAAAATGTTCTCAAGGAACCAGTTGGACTTCTCCATCTTGTCCCAGAACAGTGGGTATGCCTGAGAAAGCTCAAAGGTAGATAGGTTGTATTTCTTGATGATGCGATATCTAAACGTATTGAGTGATGCAAACATCCAACAACGACCAGAACGCTTCTGATTAGTACGGTCACCCTGCTTTACCTCAACATCAAAGGTAAGAGGATTGAGGGCAACACCTTCTGGTACACGAGCTGCTTTTCTAACACCAGCGCTGGTAGCAGCATTTTTAGCTACTGTGTGAGCGCGGTCGGACTCAAAGTTCTTCTGAGCCGCTGCAATGTCGTCAAAGGAAATGCTTTTCATCTGATCCATGTGATCTCCTTAACTGGAATAGGTAATACAAAAACTATATTCCCAATTAAGGTGTCCCTAGTCTAAGAGTTACCAGTTTGAAACTTTTATTTTGAGAAATTTTTGAACGGATGGTCTACGCCAACTAAGAGAGATTTTGTGACGTTATGAAATTGGCGAGAAAATATTTTCATCCAATTTACCAGCGGCAATAGAAGTATTAGCACATAGAACATATGTTTGTATTAGTAGTTATTGTCCGGCGAATCGGCTACACTATACAAAGAAATTAAGAGCCCTTGGTAAAAGAACAAATTTTGAAGCACAAAGAGAAGAGCGTAGAAAAAGATGGCATTTGTTCACCTCCACAACCACTCAGATTTTTCCATTCTTGATGGAGCTAGCCGTGTCCCAGACATGGTTAGTAAAGCTGTAGAGTTTGGTATGCCAGCACTTGCTCTTACTGATCATGGGTATCTCTTTGGAATTCCAGATTTTGACCTTGCATGCCGCAAGTACAATGAGGCGCTTAAAGACTTTGGCCAGTGGTGCCATGATGTGGAATGTTTTGAAAAGGGCTGGGATCTAGAAGAGCCTCCTGCAGATGATCCCAATGCTGGTGAGCATGATAAGGTTCATGCTCAGTGGGCTTCTGACGTTCAAATTTGGAATCAAACACATGATATTAAGGCAGTAAAAGCCAATAAACCATCCCCACTTATTAAGCCAATTTTTGGCTGTGAAGCTTATTTCATTCTTGATGATTGTATTGAGAAGGGCACTAAGCAGGTACGTTATCACCTTATCCTGCTTGCTAAAAATGAGACCGGCTATGTCAATCTGATGAAGATGATGTCAGAGGCGGGCTCAAAAGATATGTTCTATTACAAGCCACGCACTACGCTTGAGATGCTCAAGCGTTATCACGAGGGAATTATCTGCACTTCAGCTTGTGTTTCTGGCATCATTCCCCGTATGTTGTTTGAAGGTCGTCCAGAAGAAGCAGAGCGTTGGGCAAAAATCTATCAAGATATCTTTGGAGATGATTTCTACCTAGAGATTCAAGACCACGGTTTGTCTGATCCAAGCTGGGGCGGCTATACCGATAGAACCCTTGCTGAGCGTATTGTAAAGATGGGTCATGACCTTGGTATTAAGGTAGTTGCTACCAACGATAACCACTATCTCACTAAAGAGGATGCAAGCGTTCAAGATATTGCTTCCTGCATTGGTTCAGGCGCTCGCGTTGATGATGAGAACCGCAAACGCATGACAGGCAGCGAGTTCTACCTTAAGAGTGAGCAAGAAATGCGCCAGATCTTCTCATGGTGTCCAGAAGCTATCGAGAACACCATTGAGGTTGCAAATAAGTGCAACTATGAGCTGGATTGGACCCATATGTATCTGCCAAAGTTCCCAGACTTGGCAGAGGGGGAGACCTCAGAGGAACGCTTTAGAAAAGAGTGCGAGCTTGGTCTTGCAAGACGTTATGGAGATGATTGGCAAAACGTTGTTATCAATGAGATTAACGTTAAAGACCGTTTTGAGTATGAATATGACATCATCTGCAAAAAGGGCTTTGCAGATTACTTCCTGATTGTTCAGGAGTATGTTCGCTGGGCAAAAGAGAATGGTATTGGCGTAGGCCCTGGTCGTGGTTCTGCAGCAGGCGCTATTGTTGCATACGCTATGGATATTACCTCGTTTGACCCTCTTGAGAATGGCCTCATGTTTGAGAGGTTCTTGTCTCCACAGCGTTCAGAGATGCCAGATATTGATATGGACTTCGACGATGAGCGTCGTCTTGAGGTTGTTGAGCACGTCCGTCAGATTTATGGATCTGAGCGTGTTTCTCACGTTATTACGTACTCGACCATCAAGGCAAAACAGGCAATAAATGACGCGTGCCGCGTTCTGGGTTACCCCGTTTATATGGGTCAGCGCCTCTCTAAGATGATTCCAGGAGATCCTAACGCTCACCTTAAGTTTGTTCTTCATAAGGCTCAAGAAGGCCAAAAAGGCGCTGATCAGTATTCCGCTGATTTTGAAGATGCGTACGAGAATGACCCTGATGCTAGAAGAATCATTGATGCTGCTCTATCTATTGAGGGCTTGCATCGTGGTGAGGGTGTGCATGCTTGTGCAGTTTTGATTGCTCCTACGCCTGTAAATGACCACGTTCCTACCAAGGTAG
Organism: Lancefieldella parvula; assembly: GCF_963530955.1. Lineage (GTDB taxonomy): Bacteria > Actinomycetota > Coriobacteriia > Coriobacteriales > Atopobiaceae > Lancefieldella > Lancefieldella parvula_A. Next base: position 6,937 of record NZ_CAUSFQ010000019.1, read on the forward strand.
ATACCAAGGGCGGCGTAGAGATTACGCAGTATGAGGGTCACTCTGTCGCAGACATGGGCCTTCTTAAGATGGACTTCTTGGGACTAAGAACTCTAACGGTTATTTCCCGTGCAATCAAAAACGTGAAGGATAACTACGGTATTGATATCGATGTAGATAACATTCCGTTTACTGATCCAGAAATTTATAGACTTCTTAGAGAAGGCAGAACTGCTGGTGTTTTCCAGGTTGAGTCTGCAGGTATGACTGCAACCATTAAGGGTATGAGGCCAACAGAATATAAGCACATCGTCGCACTTATCGCTCTTTATCGTCCTGGTCCTCTTAACGCAGGTATGGTTACCAGCTATATCAACCGTATGAACGGTAGAGAAGAAGTCAAAGACTACGATCCACGTCTTCACGATATCTTGGAAGAAACCTACGGAACCATGGTCTACCAAGAGCAGGTTATGCAGATTTCTATGAAGATGTCTGGTTTTACCGCAGGCGAGTCTGATAAGGTCAGAAAAGCAGTAGCAAAAAAGAAGATCAAACTCATGCAGGAAGTTATCCAGCACTGGGATGACGGTACTGATGAGACCATGGAGGCTCACTGGAAAAACGGCGCAGTTCGTAATGGATTTGATCGTTCGGTTGCAGAAAGCATTTGGGACGATGTTCTTGAGTTTGCATCTTATGCATTCAACAAGTCTCACTCTGCTGGCTATGCAATTCTTGTTATGCAGACCGCATGGATTAAAGCGCATTATCCACATGAGTTTATGGCAGCAGTTCTTACCTCGTACATGGGCAAGACGGATAAGATTGTTCACTACGTAAGCGCTTGCCGTCATGAGGGCATCAAGATTCTTCCGCCAGATATTAACGAGTCCGGTAAAGACTTTACGGCTACTAAAGAGGGTATTCGTTTTGGCTTTGCAGGAATCCGCGGCGTAGGAGCCGGTGTTGGTGAAGCCATTATGCTTGAGCGCCAAAAGGGCGGCCCTTTTGCCAACATTCACGATTTTGTCGATCGTGTTGATGCGAGCCAGGCAAAGCGCAACGTTGTTGAAGCTCTTATCAAGGCAGGAGCTTTTGACTCAACAGGCTATACCCGTATGCAGATGATGAGCTTTGTGGATAAGAACAACCCACAAAACATTATCGATGCTGCCACTAAGCGTCAAAAAGATAAGGCTGTTGGCCAGTTCTCTATGTTTGATATGTTTGCAGAGGTAGAGGGTTCCGGCTTTAGTGATAGTGTCCCAGAGCCAGATGGCGTTGAGTGGGATAGGCGATTCAAACTTACCAAAGAGTACGAAGTCTTAGGTATTTATGTCTCTGATCATCCGCTTCGTCCATATGAGTATGCCCTTGCTAAGAGCAGAGATTATGCCCTTGCAGAAATTGAAGAGAATGTAGAGGTTCAGCTTCCTAACGGTGCTATGTCTCAGCAGTTCAAAGTTCCAGAAGGTAAGCCAATTCGCTTTGCGGGCATGGTTACTAATGTTATGAAGCGCACTACTAAAAATGGCGACCCAATGGCAATTGTTACGCTTGAAGACATGGAGGGTAGCGTCACTATTGTCATGTTCCCTAAGCTCTACAAGAAGGCTGCAAGACTTCTTGCTGGAGATGTTGACCCAGAGACTGGTGAGAGCCAGAGCGACATCTTCATTTCTGTTCTTGGAAAGCTTGAGCGCTCTGATAGAGGAGACCAGGTTATTGCTCAAGAAGTTAATCCTATTGAGCTTAACAGTGCTAACAACACACCAAAGACACTCGTTATTCATATGCCTGCTTCTCAGCTTCAAAGACAGGCTATCGAGACACTTGGACAGATCTTCTCGCGCTATCCCGGCATGGACTGTATTGAGATTAGGGTAGAAACAGACATGGGCGATGTTATGCGCATGGAAATTCCCACCAGAATTGATGGACGTAGCATGGTTCTTTTGACCGAGCTTAAAGATTTTATTGGTCAAAGCGGATACGCACAGATTGTTTAGATTTTGTCGATTCTAAATTTGCAGGTTACTCTTAAGTAATAACTGTTACTATTTAAGTAGCGCTTACTAAGAAATTCTGACATCTTCGGATGTCGTGAGAGGAGAAAAAATGATCGACGCAAAGTTTTATCGTAACAAGGAGACAGGCGCTGTTGTTTACGGTGTCGCAGGCAACGTAGGGGCAGCAGACCTTGAGCTTCTTCAGGCTGGCGTTACTGACGGTGCAGCTGAGAAGCACGTTCCATTTGTTACTCGCGAGGGCAACACCGTTACCGTCCGTGTTGGTGAGGTTGCTCATCCAATGCTCGAAGAGCACTACATTGAGTTCATTGCTCTTGTTTCTGAGAACGGCGCTCAGTTTGCACAGCTTAAGCCTGGCCAGGAGCCAGTTGCTACCTTCACTCTTGAGGAGGGTGTTGAGGCAGAGGCTTATGAGTACTGCAACCTTCACGGTCTTTGGAAGGCTTCTCTCTAAGTCTATTGACTCAACAATAAGCACTAGCTTAATAAGGTCAAACGGAGCTGCTACCTGCAGCTCCGTTTTTTCTTACTACACCTGTTTGTTTTTGGGTAAAAACAAATTAAGCACTTTATGATAGGAATGGTATGCGCATAGCAGTTGCACAAATGAATACTCAGGCCGGAGACTTCGAGTTTACCGCTCAGACCATGCTGGAATATGCTCAGAGAGCTCAACAGCAAGGTGCTGAGCTAGTCATTTATCCTGCGCCAACTCTTACAGGGCTGCTAAGCGTGCCAGAGGCTGACATAGAAGGGCTTTTTGCAGACCTCTCGGAGATTATCAATTCGCTTTCAGAAAAGTTTCCAATTGCGGCCCTTATTCCTGTAGTAACAGAGTTTGATGGAAGCGCAGCTAGCGAGGCTCTTCTCGTTAGAAACGGAGCCGTAACCCCGCTGAAATTGACCGCCCAGATAGCGCACATGAGCGCTCTTGCTCGTTCTGCTAACTCTGCACAAACATCTGGCGAGAATACCTTTGAGCTCGCAAAATTTGAAGCAGGCGGCCTTACGTTTGGCGTTGCTTTTACCTACGACGATCTTGACGCGTGGCAAGATGTCGACGACTCGTTAGATGCCGTCATTTACCTGCCGTATTTTGGCTTTGCTGTTGATGATTCGTCGTCCGCCATGGGCATGGCGGTGGCAGAAAGCCGCTATCTGGGAGATGTTGAGGAGTTTGATAGCTGGCTTATCGCTGCAAATGCTGTTGGCGCCTATGGTAACCAGGTGTTTTGTGGTTCAAGCTTTTTCTTGTCTCCTTCAGGAGATTTAGTCAAACAAGCAGCCTCATTCTCAGAAGACATGGTTGTCTGCGAGGTTGACCAAGATACTATCGAAAACTTTGTTAGAGAAGATACTGCGGGTGTCTATAACAGCGCGCTTACTACCTGGGGCGTATTGGCTACAGGAGTGCGAGACTACACGGTAAAGTCTGGCTTTGACGGCGTGTTTATTGCAGTTGATGGCTCGCTCAATTCTCTTGTTACCGTTGCACTTGCTTCAGACGCTTTAGGTCCTATGCGTGTCCACGTAATGTTGCTTCCAAACAAAGATTCTCGAGCAATAAGCGCTGCGGAGTTGCTTACCGCAAGACTTCGGGTTAATAAAGTTACTGTGGATAGCACGGTTTTCTCGACATTGACCGATACAAAATTGGTGAGTGCATACGGCTATGCATACGCTGACCAGCACAATTACATAACGCTTGAGACTGCCGATAAGACCATCCTTGCGCTCAAAGGAACAGAGATTTCTAGCGCACACTCTCTGTGGCCTCTGGGAGATATGTATCATGCAGACATTGTTGACCTTGCAAGGGTAAGAAATACCTTCTCGCCAGCTATTGACCATGCAGTTCTCGAGAATATCTCTGAGGTTGTAACTGATGGGTTGGAGAATGTTGCGCCAACGCCTCAAGAACGCATTGAGTTTGTTGATTACGTGCTTACCAGCTACCTTGAGTGGAATAAGAGCATTTCTGCCATTGTGGAAGAAATGGGAAAGGTTGACGAGGTCAAAGCAATTATTTCTATGCTTCACGCTCGCCAAAAAGACCGCAGAAATACCACTGAGGTTCTGGAAATGTCTTCAAAGAGCCTTATAAATGCCCAAATTCCACACGCATCAGTCTGGCAAGACAGAATTAGAGATACAAAGGCTTCCGAATCTGACCTGGTAGAGTCCTTACGAAATTCTTTGCGAGAAATTCAAGGAGCTTCTATGCATCTGCCTGAGTTGTCAGTCGATCCAACAGAGGCTCAGGAGGGCTTTAAGGATATGCTGGAGCTTTTAAAAGAGCTGGCACAAGAATCTGATGCACAAATTGGCATGGTTGACCCTAAAATGTGGAGAGGCCCTTTCTCAGAAAATTAGTTGCATCGTTTGCGCATACTCTGTGATAATATAGAACGAACGTTCTATATTAGGAGGTGCAATGGTAATTCTTGGAATAGACCCTGGTCTTGCTCACACTGGATGGGGAATTGTAGAGACAAGGGGTTCTGAATGCCGTGCACGCGCCTATGGATGCATAACTACAACCGCAGATGAACCAATAGATATGCGCTTGGGAAGAATCTATAACCAGATTGTTGAGGTTATAGATAAGTTTTCACCAGAAGCTCTTTCTATTGAGAGCATTTACTTTGGACAAAACGTTAAATCTGCTATTCCTACTGCACATGCTCGCGGTGCTGCTATTGTCGCTTGTTCTAAAGCAGGTCTTACGGTTGGAGAATATACTCCAATGCAGATAAAGCAAGCTGTTGTCGGTACAGGAGCTGCTGATAAACAGCAGGTTATGTATATGGTTCAAAACATATTGTGCTTGGACCATCAGCCTCATCCAGATCACGCGGCTGACGCTTTAGCTGCCGCAGTTTGTCACGCTAATCTTGTAAGAACCACCTCGCTTGGAAAGGGAAGAATACAACTATGATTGTCCAACTTACGGGCACACTTGTATCCGTTACTCCTTCAGTTGCTGTTCTCGACGTTAATGGCGTTGGGTACGAGCTTGGCATATCAGCTTCAACAGCTGCTGCGCTTCCACAAGCGGGTGAAGCAGGCGTTACCGTTTTAACTCGTATGGTGGTCAGAGAAGATTCAATGGAACTCTTTGGTTTTGCTTCGCGAGAAGAGCGTGCGCTCTTTGATCGCTTGCGTGCAATTTCTGGAGTAGGTCCTAAACTGGCTCTTTCTGTGCTTTCTACGTTTACACCACAGCAACTTGCGGTAATTGTTGCTACCAATGACGGAAATCGTCTTAAGAGTGTCTCTGGCCTTGGTAAAAAGAAGGCAGAGCGTTTAGTAATTGAACTTTCTGATGTGTTCGCAAAAGATGCAGAACTTAAGCAGCTTGTTGGTCTTACGTCTCCTGCAGACTTTGCTGCTATTCCAAAACCTGCTGTAACCTCTGTAGAATCAGAGGCTATTGAGGCTCTTCTTGGAATGGGCTTTACTTCTCAGGAAGCAACGCTTGCTCTTGAGGGGTATGAAGAGGCTGGTGCTATTACAATTGAAGCTGCTATTGGATATGCACTAAGGCGTTTGGGAAGTGGTAATTAATGTGGGAAGCAGATGCAGATAACTTATTTGAGTCGTCGTCTACTCCAGCTCCATTTCCAGGGCACACTTCTCAACGTGTAGTTTCTAGTGGACTTCAGGCAGAAGATCTGGAGCAAGATAGAAACTTGCGACCAAAAACTCTTGATGAGTATCTTGGTCAGGAGCGTGTTAAATCAAATCTCCGTGTTCTTATTGAGGCAGCAAAAAGTCGTAATGAGCCGCTTGATCACGTTATTTTTTCTGGCCCTCCAGGCCTTGGCAAAACAACGCTTGCAGGTGTTTTAGCGGGAGAAATGGGCTCAAAACTTCATACAACCTCTGGCCCCGCAATTGAGCGAGCAGGAGATTTAGCAGCAATTCTCACCAATCTTGAAGAGGGAGATATCCTCTTTGTTGATGAGATTCACAGACTTAATCACCAGGTTGAAGAAATTTTGTATCCAGCAATGGAAGACTTCTTCTTAGATATTGTTATTGGCAAAGGCCCTGCGGCAAGGTCAATCAGGCTTGATATTCCACGCTTTACTCTTGTAGCTGCAACAACAAGAACAGGACTTCTAACTGGCCCTTTGCGTGATCGTTTTGGTATTTCTTATCGTCTTGATTACTATACTGTTCCTGAGCTTCAGACTATTGTCATGCGCTCGGCAAACATCCTTGATGTAGAAGTTGATGAGCAGGGAGCTGCTGAAATTGCTTCTCGATCAAGAGGCACACCACGCTTGGCAAACCGTCTGCTAAAGCGCGTACGAGATTACGCACAAGTTAAAGCTGAAGGTACTATTACCTGGCAGGTAGCCTCAGAAGCGCTTTCATTCTTTGAGATTGATGAGCTTGGTCTAGATGTAATGGACGTACGTGTTTTACGTGCGCTTTGTGAGACGTTCAGAGGTCGTCCGGTTGGTCTCACAACCATTGCAAGTGCAGTCTCAGAGGATCCATCTACACTTGAAGATGTTTATGAGCCATATCTTTTGCAGCAAGGGCTTATTATTAGAACACCTCAAGGTAGACAGGCAACGCATGCTGCATTTGATCACTTACGTATTCCTGTTCCTACTAACTAGTAGATTGGAACAAAATGCTTCAACGAGATTACATTTTGGAAGTAATCGATGACTTTACTTCAACGGTCACGGCAGGTTTGGGAAATGCTTTAGAGACTCAAACTGAAGAGTCACTTGATGGGGTAGAGGCAGCTGTTGCAGAGCTCATTGATTTGAGCCCAGAGACTGCTCTTGCGCTTTCGCCAGACTCTCTTGTAACTATGATGCTGCTCTCCGGCGTAGCTGATTCAGTTGCAGAGTATGTGGTGTACGCCCTCGACAGGCTCTCTCACGTTTATGAGCAACTAGGAGACGAGGATAAGGCTGGTCTCAGAAGACAACAGGCAGTAGCGGTAGCACAGTCCTTCTCGGTAGATCAAAACGCTACTCCAGAGCAATTTATGGATTTTGAAGCAAAGTATTTTGCGTAACCACATTTTATAAGCTAACAAATAAACCCCAGCTCAATATGAGTTGGGGTTTATTGCTATAGAGCTTCATGTTTAGTTGGATTACCAAATAACAATCTTAGTTCCATAAGGAATGTTGTCATATACCCACTTAGCATTCTCTGTTGCAAGACGGACGCAACCATGAGAGCCGTTGTATCCAAGCCTACCATCACGGACGGTATAACCGTCGGAGTTATAGAGAATGGAGTGAATAAGATACTCACCAGAAATGGTCGTGTAATACCAGCATCTAAAGCCAGAGCCAAAGTAAAGACCCTTGTTACCTACGGTAAATTGACCATGAGGAGTCCACATGCCTGGCGCTCCTGTGGTGCACTGCCATTCGTACCAAACAACCCAGTTGCCGTGTGAACCCCTATATACAGCAAAGCGATTGCCAGTAGTATCAATCTGGATGAGCCAGTTAGTGGCACTGTAATAGTTCTGTGCATAACGATACATATCAGGGTAGTAGCAAGGCTGCTCCTCCATGGCGCCATCAGCAGCTGACCAATACAGTTTTCCACCCCAGGTTACATAACCAGTTTGCATAGAACCATTATTACTAAGATAGTAGTCCTTGCCGTTATCTTTAATCCATCCGGTTTTCATCTTGCCGTCAGAATCAAGGAAGTACCAACTGCCCTTTGAATTAATCCAACCAGTTTGTTTTTCTCCATTGGAACTAAAATAGTACCAAGTTCCATGAATATTAAGCCATCCATCTGCTGGTGCACCATTAGAAAGATAGTAAAAATCTTTATTGTTTTCTTTTATCCAACCTGTCTTAATTTTATGGTCAGAGCCAACGTTTACAGTCAATCCTGGAAGATGTACCGTTCCTGTTGGCTGTGAACCGTCATCTGTAGAGAAGACACCTTCGGGAGAAATGAATCCAGTCAGTACTCCGTCTGGACCTGCCCAACGTTTTACACCATTTGAAAGAGTAACCCATTCATTTTTTGCTAGACCATAGCTTTTATCAAAGTAGTAATTCTTTCCATCAATTGAATGCTCTCCAACGTATGCGGCATGGTCAATTGAAGATGGATTAAAGTACCATGTTTTATTGCCAGGAGTAGTAAACCATCCAGAGACAAGCGCGCCGCTAGATTGAGCCCAGGACAAATTTCCGTCTGGTAGGGACACCCAATTACTTGAAGTCATACCAGCATTTTCATCAACGTAATATGAACCGCTAGGAAGTTGGAAAAGTCCAGTTTTCATGCGATGAATTGAGTCTTCTGGATCAAAGTAAAACCATTTACCATTTGGGAAATGTTTCCAACCTGAATAGAATGAGCCATAAGAATCTACCCAAGACCATGAACCATCATCATTGTGAATCCAACTATTTCTAAGGATTCCATAGTTTTCATCGAAATGATAATATGTGCCGTCAATTTCGACGTTGCCAATAAGTGCTGGATGCTGTGGAACAGATGGATCAAAGTACCAAGTTCTACCATTTGGTGTGTTAAACCAACCAGAGGCAAGAGCGCCATTTTTTTGAGCCCAAGCCCACTCACGAGTTGGTAGTTGAATCCAGCTGTTAGAAATCATACCTGCATATTCATCAATGTAATATGAGGTACCAGAAACCTGAATTGTTCCAATTAACATACGATGACGAGGTTCTTCTGGATCAAAATAGAACCACTTGCCGTTAGGCATATGCTTCCATCCAGAATAGTAAGTACCATCTTCAGTTGCCCATGACCAAGAACTTGCTGAACGATATACCCATCCATTTGTTACAAGTCCGTTTGTTGAATCAAAGTAGTAAAACTTACCATCAATTTCAACTTCACCGAAGATTGCCTTATGCTGCGGGTCAGTTAGATCAAAATACCAAGTTTTTCCATTAGGTGTTGTGTACAAACCCTTGACCGCATTACCAGCAGCGTCTACATAGTGCCAACCAGAATCATCTTTGATCCACTGGCTTGTGACAAGTGTTCCATCTTCTTTGTAATAGTGGAATTGGCCGTTTTCTTGTCTCCATCCAGAAGACTGAGGGGTTGGCGAAGTATTCTCTGTTGGAACAGCGGGTGTCTGGTCTGTTGTTGGAGTTGTTGTTGGCGCTACAGGTGAGGTAGGCTGAGAGTTTTCAGGTGCTGTAGGAGAAGTATTTTCAGATGTTGCAGTAGTTTCAGTTGTTACAGCAGGAGCATTTACTGCGGATGTATCAGTAGTTTCTGCAAGAGCAGGAGCAGCGTGGAGTCCGCAAAGTAGAGCTGCACTCAACGAAGCAACCGCAATAAGCTTTTGTGTAGAAGGTCTGTAGGAAAAACGCATCTTCTTCTCCATTGTTTTAACTCCAATAAATCCAGGTAATAAAGAGCAGTTCAAACTGATTTAGCGCTTGTATTCAGTAAGTACGCCGTCTGGTCCAGCCCAGTATCTTACGCCATCAGGACGAGTAATCCACTGATTGCGAGCAAGGCCATAACTTTCATCAAAGTAATAGTCTTTACCGTCAATAGTGTGTTCTCCAGTATAAGCAGGATGGCTTGGTTTTGCTGGGTCAAAATACCAAGTTTTTCCATTTGGTGTGGTGAACCAACCAGAAGCAAATGCGCCACTTGACTGTGCCCAAGCCCAACCGCCTTCTGGGAGCTGTACCCAACTGTTAGCGGTCATACCAGCGGATTCGTCAATGTAGTAAGTTCCGCTAGGAATTTGGATGACACCAACAAGCATACGGTGCTTGGAATCTTTGGTATCAAAGTAGAACCACTTGCCATTAGGCATATGCTTCCAACCTGAATATAAAGAGCCATCAGAGTTAGCCCAAGACCAAGAACCATCAGCTCTATGAACCCATCCAGTTTTCAGAAGACCATAGCCTGAATCAAAATAATATGATTGACCGTTAATTTCAGCGTCTCCAATAAGTGCAGGATGCTGCGGATCTGATGGATCAAAATACCAAGTTTTGCCATTTGGAGTGGTGTACCAACCAGAGGCAAATGCACCACTCGACTGTGCCCAAGCCCAACCGCCATTAGGGAGCTGTACCCAATCGTTAGCGGTCATTCCATTATTTACGTCAACGTAATAAGTGCCGCTAGAAATAGTGAAGACACCTTTCTTAAGCAGAGGAAATTCTCCATTTTCATCAAAATAGAACCACTTACCATTTGGCATGTGTTTCCAGCCAGAATAAACAGAGCCTACTGTTTCAATCCAAGCCCATTCACCATCATCCTCAATCCAACCATGGGTAACAAGGCCATTACTGTAATCAAAGAAATAATATTTACCATCAATATCTATTCCGCCCATTACTACTCGATTGTAATGTTCTGGGTCGGCATACCAAGTTTTGCCACCTGGAGTTTTAAACCAGCCAGAGATAGCAGCGCCATCTGGACCAGCCCAATACCAAGTTCCCTCAATTCCAATTCTTTCTGGATTTCTATTTACCCAAGAATTTCGTAAAAGTCCTGTCGAAGTATCAAAGAAGTATAGCTTTCCGTTGACCGGAGCAGCCTCAGTAATAACCGGAGGACCCGACCTAAAATCTCTAGTTAAATACCAGGTTTTACCATCAGGATCAGTAAACCATCCTTCAATAAAACGCCCATCAGCTCCGGCCCAGCTCCAACCTTTATCTGTTTTAACCCAATTGTTTTTTATCAAGCCGTTATCTTTATCTACGTAGTAGTAAACATATTGATTATCAGGCGTTTTTTGGTCAAAATAAATTAATCCGTATCGAGCGTATGGAAAAAAATTTGAATTAAAATACCAGGTTTTACCATCAGGCGTAGTATAGAAACCAGATGCTGCAGCTCCAGTTTCATCTACATAATATTTATCATCGCCATAAGTAATCCACTGACTTTTTAGAATAGTTCCATCTTCAGTATAAAAATATACCTTTCCATCAACTTCTTTCAATTTTGGATAATTGGATTTAGAAGTTGATTCAGGGGCACTTACTGTGGATGTATCAGTAGTTTCTGCAAGAGCAGGAGCAGCGTGGAGTCCGCAAAGTAGA